>JANOKV010000403.1:0-5340 GCA_031419415.1 Hyphomicrobiales bacterium
GCGTCAAGCGGGCTTGTCGAGGCAGGTTTGCAGGCTGCTGGCCAGCGCCCGCAGGAGCAGAAAATAGTGCTCGGGCCCGGCCGGAATGGCTGCACCCAGAGGGTCCAGGACGCCACGTCGGACCGCTGTGCCCTCGACCACCGTTTCCACGATCTTGGGCTCGAACTGCGGTTCGGAGAAAACGCAGTTCGCTTTCAATTCTCTAATTTTCGCCCGCAGATCGGCCAATCGCCGGGCGCTCGGCGAGACGTCGGGGCTGACCGTCACCGAGCCGACAGGTCCAAGGCCGAAGCGCTGCTCGAAATACTGGTAGGCATCGTGAAAGACAACGTAGGGCTTGCCCTTTGCAGAGGCCAACCGTCGCTCGATCTCGGGGGCGAGCGCGTCGAGCTTGGCTTCGAGCGCGCGCGTGTTGGCATGGAAGCGGTCGGCATGCGAGGGAGCGACGCTCGCCAACGTCTCCGCCACATGCCGGGCGATGCGTTTGGCATTATCGGGATCGAGCCAGATGTGGCCATCGGTCCCCACAGGTGCAGCCTTGCCCTTGGCCGGGGCATGGGAATGTCCGTGCGTATGCGCGCCGCCTTTGCTCGCATGGGTGTGTCTCTCGAACGCGGCGCCGGTGCGCAGATCGTACAGCGTGAGACCCGGCACAGCCTCCAAGGTAACCAACTGCACGGACTTGGGAAGCGATCGCGCCAGCCGGGCCGTAAACGGCTCGAGGCTCTCCGACACGCGAAACACCACGCGCGCGGCATTCAGCGCTTTGGCGTCCGACGGTTTCAGCGTGAATGTGTGCGGCGATCCCGCACCGTCGATCAGGAGCCGGGGCTGCCCGACGCCCTCCATGACGGCCGCGACCAGTGAATGAATGGGCTTGATCGTGGCGACCACGTCGAGCGTGTTGGCGGCCAGGCGGCACGGCGCGAGGCCCAGCAGCGCCATGAGGGTGAGCGTCGCGGTTCGCGCCGCCGTCTTGAAGCTCGCTACGGTCATGGGCTCCCCACTGATCGATCGGATCGTCGCCGGCGTCGGTCCAACCAGCGCTGGCCCGGTGTAATAACATTACATTTCGCCGGAAGCGATACCTTCTTGCGCCGAGGTTCGCGCCTGCGCGACGCAGCCGGGATGTCGATTGTGCCGCGCGATGTCCTCGCGTAGCCTGATCGCGAGCTCGTTCGTATCGGGCGCCAGCGGCTACGAAGACCGCGTCGATCGGGAGGATGAAGATGGGACTCGGCCGTCGCCTTGCCGCCATTACGGCGTGTGTCTTACATCTCGCATGCACGGCGCCAGCCTGGGCGCAAGGGGTCGAGAACTGGCCCAATAAGCCGGTGCGCATCATCGTCAACTTCGGGGCCGGCGGCTCGGCCGATAATTCCATGCGGCCGTTCGCGGAACGGCTCTCCAAGTCGCTTGGCCAGCAGTTCGTGCTCGAGCACCGCGGTGGTGCTTCGGGCGCGCTGGGCATCGAGGCGATGGTGAAGGCTCCCGCCGATGGCTACACCTTCGTCATCACGCCAGCGCTCAGTCTGGTGATCCTGCCCCACCTGCGAAAGACGCCCTATGATCCGCTCAAGGATCTGGTTCCCGTCACCAACCTGACCATCGGCACGCTGCTCTTTGCCGTCCACCCGTCTCTGCCGGGCAACTCCATTCAAGAGGTCGTCGCCCACGCCAAGCAGAATCCAGGTAAGTTCAGTTGGGGCACTGCTGGCGTCGGATCGATGGGCCACATCTTTGCCGAGTTGTTCAAGTTCCACGCCGGCGTCGACATTCTGCACGTGCCTTATCGCGGGGGCGGCGAGTCGCTGGCGGATTTCCTGGCCGGGGTCGTTCAGATGCACGCCGATCCCAACACGTTCCCGCATGTCACTGGTGGCAAAGTCAAGTTGCTGGGCATCGTCGATCGGGCGCGCCATCCCGACCATCCCAACGTGCCCCTCATGAAGGAAATTTATCCCGAGATCGATTTCGTCGCCTGGTTCGGCATTTTTGCCCCGGTCGGGACGCCCGACGCCATCGTCCGGAAGCTGGCGGCCGAGATGACCAAGATCGGCCGCGATCCGGAATTGGCGGCGCTGTTGCAAAAGGTGGCGTTGGCTCCCACGGCTGGACCACCCGAGGAGTTGGCGGCAATGGTGACGAAAGATCACGCGATGTTCGGCAAGATCATCACACAGCTCAACATCAAGGCGGAGTAGCGCCGCTGCACGACGAATGAACGGCGGCGGCGCAGAAGTGGAGAGCTCGTGTGAGCCGTCGAATATCATCCCTTTACAGACCATCCGGAGCCCCGCTTCGGACAGCAGCCCGTGCCCTTTCCCGCCGTCGGGCGCGGAGCAACGAGTGAGAAAAGGAGGCGGACCCGAAGGAAAAAAAGGGAGATCGTCATGTCAGTCCCGCGTTGGCTCGCGCACGCGCTCGTGATCGCGGCCTTGAGTGTGTGCAGCAGCACGGCGGCGTCCGCGCAAGGTGCAGCCGACTGGCCCAACAAGACGGTGCGCATCATCGTCAACTTCGCGCCCGGCGGCTCGGCCGACAACTCCATGCGGCCCTACGCCGAGAGATTGTCCAAGGCGCTCGGTCAACAGTTCGTGCTCGAGCATCGCGGCGGCGCATCGGGCGCTCTGGGCCTCGAGGCCATGACGAAATCCGCGCCCGATGGCTACACATTCGCAATTACGCCGGGCCTCAGCTTGATGATCCTGCCGCATCTGCGCAAGACGCCCTATGACCCGCTCGTCGACCTCAAACCGGTGACGATGCTGACGATCGGGACGGTGCTCTTTGCCGTGCACCCGTCCGTTCCGGGAAATTCGGTGCAGGAGGTCGTGGCTCATGCCAAGGCCAATCCGGGCAAACTCAGTTGGGGCACGGCAGGTGTGGGATCGATGGCTCACATCATGACCGAGATGGTCAAACAGGCGGCGGGTGTCGATATCCTGCACGTACCCTATCGAGGGGGTGGTGAGTCGCTTGCGGATTTCCTCGCCGGCGTCGTGCACATTCACGCCGACCCCAACACGTTCCCCCACATCCCGGCCGGCAAAGCCAAACTGCTGGCCGTCATCGACCGTCAACGCCACCCGGATTATCCCAACGTGCCGCTGCTGAAAGAGATCTATCCCGAGATCGACTTCCTCGGCTGGTTTGGTGTGTTCGCACCAGCGGGCACGTCCGATGCGATCGTACAGAAGATGGCGGTCGCGATGACCATAATCGGCCGCGATCCGGAGATGGCGACGCTGATGCGTAAAGTGGCCCTGGCGCCGACGGCTGGACCACCCGAGGAATTGGGCGCGCAATTGAAGAAGGACTTTGACCGCTACGGCAAAATCATCAATAGGCTCGGCATCAAGGCCGAGTGAAAGGCCCGCGCCCGTCGGCCGTCGGCCGTCCAGCGGGTGCGCAACGACAGCAGACGTCAAGGCGCCATGCCCACGTCAAGGGAGGATCGAACGATGTCTCAACGGTATTGGCTCGGGTGCGCCGCCGCGCTCGGCATTCTGGCGGTGTGCGGCACAGCCGCATCGGCCCAGGACGCCAAGGAGTGGCCTAATAAGACGGTGCGCCTGATCGTCAACTTCGGGCCTGGCGGCACCACCGACAATGCGATGCGCCCGTTCGCCGAGCGCCTGTCGAAATCGCTGGGCCAGCAGTTCATCATCGAAAACCGAGGTGGCGCGTCGGGTGCGCTCGGCATCGAGGCTGTCGTCAAGTCCCCACCCGACGGCTATACGTACACTGTGACGCCGTCGCTGAGCCTCGTCATCCTGCCGCATCTGCGCAAACTGACCTATGATCCGTTCAAGGATCTCATGCCGGTCTCCCAGTTTACGGAAGGCACGCTGGTTGTCGCCGTGCATCCCTCCCTGCCCGTCAAGTCGATCGCCGAGCTGGTAGCATTCGGCAAGCAGAACCCGGGTAAACTCGTCTGGGGCACCGCCGGTGTCGGCACCTATGGCCACATCGTCAGTCAAGCGTTCAAGCTGACGGCGGACATCGACATTCTGCACGTGCCCTATCGCGGCGGCGGTGAATCGCTGGCGGACTTTCTCGCTGGTGTCTTCCACATCCACGCCGATCCCAACACGATGCCGCATATCACCGCCGGCAAGGCCAAGCTGCTCGCCGTTCTCGACAAGGAACGGCGGCCGGATTTCCCCGACGCGCCCGTGCTGAAGGAGGTCTATCCGGAGCTCGACTTCGTGCTCTGGTTCGCGGTTGCAGCGCCCGTTGGCACACCACCGGCGATCGTGCAGAAGTTCTCGCAGGAATTGAATAAGATCGCTCGCGACCCCGAACTAAAGGCCCTGCTCTTCAAGGTGGCGGCGACTCCCAATCCCGGCACGCCCGGGGAGATGACCGCGCTGATGCGCAAGGATTACGACCGCTTCGGCGCCCTGATCCGCAAACTCGACATCAAGGCGGAGTGAACATTCGAACGACACTGGGAGAATAGTAAAGCGTGTCCCATGTTGGGTCACGCACAGCGCGATCCGACATTCACGGTGTGCCGGGAAATCGGGTCGCGGCCAGTGGCCTTGACCTACGGCGGCCGCCATGCGTTTACGCTTCACATCAAGAAGTCAGCACACGCGCCGCCACCATTGCTGCCATGCTCCGATCCTGATTAGATCGAGGTCTCACACCGACAACCTGAAGCGAGGAAACGCCATGCTGTACGAACTTCGCGTCTATGACTGCTGCCCCGGTCGCTTGCCGGCGCTGCTCAATCGTTTCCAGAACCACACGACGAAAATCTGGGAGCGTCACGGTATCCGCCAAGGCGGTTTCTGGACGACCCTCATTGGCAATTCGAACCATCGCCTCACCTATTTCCTCGTCTGGGAAAGCCTCGCCGAGCGCGAGCAGAAATGGGCGAAATTCCAGGCCGATCCCGAGTGGAACAAGGCGCGCGCCGAGAGCGAGAAAGACGGCCCCATCGTCGCCAACGTGGTGAGCGAAATTCTCACGCCTACCGCGTTTTCGAGCGTGAAATAAGCGCGTGATAACCCGGCGACTTGGAGCAAACGTGGAATGAAAATCGTCTTCCACGGCCGTAATGCGCAAACCTTCGAGCCGGGCTTTCGGGACCTCATCGGCGATACCCACGACATCGTGTGTGTCGCCGATGCGCCGTCGGCCCCCACCGAAATCGAGGCCCTTCGCACAGCCGATGTCGTGATCGGCGTAGCGCTCGATCGCACGCATCCCAAACTGGACGCGGTGCGCCTCTATCACGCGCCCGCCGCTGGCGTCGACGCGATCGACCGGTCGTGCCTGCCGGCTGGCGCGCCACTGTGCTGCTGCTTTGGCCACGAGCAGGCCATCGCC
>JANOKV010000404.1:0-2808 GCA_031419415.1 Hyphomicrobiales bacterium
GAGTGCCGGTAACACGAGCAGCGTCATCGCCGTCGCTGTGACGAGACCGCCAAGAAGAACGATCGCCATCGGACGCCCGATCTCGAGGCCGGAGACACTGCCAAGCATGATCGCCGGCAGAAGGGCGGCAACGACTGCCAGCATGGCGGCGATAGTTGGCAGGAAGCGTTCGCTGGCCGCGCCGAGCACGAGCGACCGGTTCAATACTTCACCTGTGGTCATGCGGTCTTGCGCGCGCTGCAGCAGCATAGAGGTTTGTCGTGCGGAAATTGCCAAGATACCGATGAATGCCACAAAAGATCCGATGGACGCCTCTCCTCCCGATGCCACGATAGCGATCATACCGCCGGCCGCGCTTCCAATAACGGCAGCTGACGCTACCGTGCTGAATTGCCAAGAACCCAACAAGGCTTGGAATAGCAGGAAGATGCCTATGGCCGATCCAATTGCCACGGCCAGCACGCGTATTTGAGCCACGCGGCGTTCGCCATATTCGCCTATAACCTCCGGGTGGTGTTCGAGCGGGAACCGTACGTCGGCCAATCGCCGTTCGATTTCGTGCACGACCGCGCCGGTATCGCGTCCAGCGACCCCTGCCGTGACGTCGATGTAGGGTGAGGCTCTCTCATGCCGAATTACTGACGGCGTTGCCATGACCTGGATATCGGTCAACTCGCCGAGGCGGACATGCGCGCCTGCCGGCGTTTCGACCAGCATGTCAGCTAATCCCGTTATGCTGTTTCGTGTCTTGTCGTTGGACCAGACGACGACGTCGAAAACCTTCTGCTGCTCGAAAATCTTGCCAACCTCGAGACCAGAAAAAAGGGTCGCGGCCGCTCTGCGGACATCCCCAGGCTTGAGCCCATGCTGGGCTGCGGCCGCCAGATTGACTTTGACATGAACCTGCGGTTCGCTGACCTGACCTTCGATGCGCAGGTTGACGAGCCCGTTCACGCGCGAGAGTAGCTGACGAACTTCTTCCGCTTTCTCGCCGAGCACCTGCCTGTCCGGGCCGTATATCCGTACGACAACCGGCGTTGTCACACCGGTCAAGGCTTCCCGAATGCGTTCGCGCAGATAAGACTGCACATCTTGATCGATGCCGGGATAATCGGCCAGCGTCGCCCGAACGGCTTCGAGCGTTTTGGCATAGTCTGCCGCTTCGTCGATGCTGATCCAGATCTGCCCAGAATTCATCGTAACGATTTGATCGCCAGTCACCGCACGGCCGATGTGAGCGCTGACCGACCGCACGCCCGGAATTGCCCGCAGTTCGTTCACCGCGTTACTCGTAATCCGGGTCATGCCGGGATGCGAGGTTCCCGCGGTGCCGGCCCAGCGCACGACGAGGTCGCGGTCGTTGAAGTCGGGCAGCAGTGAGCGATGGACGAGCGGCCACATGGCAACAGCACCGACGACGATCAGTAAGCTACCCACATATGCTGCCGAAGGGCGATCGAGCACGGCACCGAGCGCGTTCCGGTAGCCTGCTTCGAGGCGGCGGGCCAATGGCAGCTCGCGGATCGCAGAGCGATTGGCCAGCAGCATGTAGGTCAAGACCGGGGTCACGGTCAGAGCCACCCCGACGGCAACTGCGACGGCCAGCATATACGTGCCGGCCAATGGCGTCAGGAGCGCGCCTGCGAGGCCGCCCATAGAGTAGATGGGCACGGCCAACAGGAGCATGCAGACCAGAGCGTAGCCTACCGTCCGGCGACTCTCGACGACCGCGTCACCGACTATCGATATCAGGGAGGGGCGCGCCTGCTCGCTCAATGCTCGTATACGCCGCAGAATACCTTCCACAACTGTAACGATTTCGTCGATCATAACAGCCAGGGCAAGCACGATGCCGGACAGAACGACGGTGTTCAACGTGCTTCCGGAAAGGCTGACTATCAGCAGCACGATCACGACGGAGAGGCCGACCGACCCGGCTGCGACGATGGCCGCCAATGGGCTGTACAGCAGCACGGCCAGGACCACCGTCAGAGCGGTGAGTCCGATCAAAATGGCCTTACTATTGTTCTCGAACGCTTCCTCGACGAAACTCGCGGCACTGAAGAGTTGATGGTCGATGGTCAGTCCAGGCAGACCCGCGCGCATGGCTGAGATTGCCGCTTTAACCCGCCGCGCGACGTCGACCGTGCTTGCACCCGGAAACTTTTCCACGACCAGTATCAAGCCCGGCTTGCCGTCCACGATGGCCTCGCCGACCATGGGGGGATGACCTTCCACGACCGTGGAAACCTCCGACAGAACCTTCTTCGACCCGTCGACGCTGACCTTGCCCAGGTCGTCGGCAGACGACATGGGTAGCACATGGCGGATTTCCAATCGCTGGTTCGGACCGTCGATCCATCCACCACTGCCGGGATTGGACGCCTTCAGAAAACTCAAACTCGCAACGTAGAGTGAATCGCCCGCAGTCGAGACTATCTGCTCCTGCTTCACCCCAATGCTCCGAAGAGTTTCGGGGTCGACCTGCACCTGGAGCTGACGCCGACGTTCCCCCCAGATTGCTACGTTGGCGACACCTGGCACTCCGAGCAGTTTGGGTTTGATTGTCCATTGCGCAATTACGGATTGCTGGATCAGAGACAGTTCTTTTGACGACAACCCGATCATCATGACCCGACTGGTCGACGATAACGGTTGAAGCATCACCGGTACTTTTGCAGTCGTCGGAATCGTGTATGAAAGCGTCAAGCGCTCCTGAACGAGCTGGCGCGCCCGCATCAAGTCGGTACCGGGTTCGAAAAGTAGGCGAACCGACGATAATCCGGCGACGGTTTCCGACCGCAGTGT
>JANOKV010000405.1:0-5354 GCA_031419415.1 Hyphomicrobiales bacterium
TGAAATAATACACTCGGCAACCAAGCATTTACGCTTTTCCGCTATCTCTCCCCTATGCAGCGGTGTCGATCTCACGGTCGACGCCGCGCCAATATTCGCACGTTGTGGAGCATCGTCTTTGCAAGGGGCGAAGCGTGGCAATCCAGCCGGAGTTTCAGTGGTATTTTCGCACCAACGGTGGTGGAAAAGCTGTTGAAACATCCGTCGGTTCTTGATCTCGAGCCGACGCACCGGTACCCCCGTTAATGCGATTGCCGACGAAGGATCAGGAGACATCGAATGAAGACAGTAAAGATTACGCTCGTCATGGCGACACTGATCGCTGCGGTTGCAGTTTCGGCTTGCCGTCGTGAAGTGCATCACCACCCAATGAAGCTCGGCGCTGATGTGCCGGCATCCACCCAAGTCGCTCGTTGAGCTGACGATCCCTTTCGGGGGCTTGAAGGAGAAGAACTATGAAGGGCGCTATCATTCTTGCCACGGTTGCCGCAGCACTCGCACTGGGAGCTTGCCGCAAAGAAGTGGGTCACGCACCGATGAAGCTCGGTGCCGACGTCGCAACGACGCAGCAGGCGGCTCGCTGAGCCACCGGCCTAATCGTTACGATCGTACTTGCTTCACGGGCGTATGAGTTTCTGGGACCGTCTGGCGAGCCTCGTGCTCGTTGGGCGGTTTCGGCGTTCAAGCCCCTGGCGTCGATTGTGGCAATTCCGCAACTCAGGGAGCGGATGGCCGGTTCCCTGCCGGGCTGCGACCCCACAGAGGCCCGCGTCATGGCCGATCATGGGGAAAACCACGGATTGGCCACTTGCAATCAAGACCTGCAAAAGCGCAAGTTCGCCAGACGATGGCCTTATTTTCGCAATGCACCCGCGCTAGTCGGGGGGAGTGACTGGTCTCGATTCGGAGGCGGCGGCGCCTCTCGAGATGCACCACCCGGGATCGTCGAGGCCCAGGAAGGGGATTGGGATGTTTACACTCGCTTACTCACGGCTCGGCCGGATTATCGGATCGTTGGCGTTGGCGCTCGTGCTGACAGCCTGCGCGCAGACACCGGATTCAGAGGACGCCAAACTCGGCCAGCTCGCCAAAGGCGCGCCGGCAACGCCAGGCTCCGCCCGTGATTTCAGCCAGAACGTCGGCGATATCGTCTATTTTTCGACCGACAGCACCGATTTGACGCCGGAAGCCCAGCAGACGTTGGCCAATCAGGCGCGCTGGCTGCAAAAGTACGCGCAGTTCTCGATCACGATCGAGGGACATGCCGACGAGCGCGGCACGCGGGAATACAATATCGGCCTGGGCGCCAAGCGCGCCGAAAACGTGAAAGCCTATCTCGCCCGCAACGGCGTGAGCCCGGCGCGCCTCAAGACCATTTCATTCGGCAAGGAACGGCCCGTGGCCGTGTGCAACGATATCTCGTGCTGGTCACAGAATCGGCGCGCTCAGACGGTGCTGAACGGTCGTGGCGGCGCGGGGAGCTGAGCGCTCGTCGAGCCATCTCTATGACGTTCAACAAAAAATGATCCAGACGGCCGGGCCAAATCCCGGCCGTATGCGTTTATGGGACGGGTGGCGGAGACAACCGCCCTCAACATAAATGCGCCGGAATTCGGGGCCACGATGGCCACCGTCCTTCCGTTACCCCCACGGGTGTTCGATGTCACCGGTCCCGACTGATGGACGTCCCGCCTGCATCGCGGAATTGGTCTCGGTCACGAGGTTGCGCCCAAGCGACCGATGCGGCCTCTGGCTCGCGTGTGCGGTGATCGTGGGCGTGTTCGGTGTCGGCGTCTCATCGGCGCAGCAGCCGCGCGACGTTCTGCTCGGAGTTATTGAAACGCCCGCCCCTTATCGAGAGCCCGCGCAAGGCAATACCTCCGACCGCAGCCACGAGGCGGCAGCGGGCCGGCTGATCGACGACGCGCGTCGTGAGTTGGCGATGGGTGAGATCGGCGCGGCGCGTCTGCATCTGCAAAAGCTGCTCCAGCGCTTTCCCGATTCGGGCCCGGCCGCAGAGGGCCGCCGCGTCCTCAGTCGACTGGATGAGGCGCTATCTGCCGCGCGTGCGCCTGCTTCGGACGGCGCCGACACGGCCGAATCGCCGGGCGCGCATGGTCGGGCGCTCGTCCCCCCGGTTGGCGCACCTGCTGATAGTCTCGACCACGGTTCGCGCATGTCCTCGCGCGCCCGCACTTCGGCGTGGAGCACGCAAAACCTTCGTGCGCAGCTCGATCAGGAATTCCGCGAGAGCACAGGCGATCGCATATTCTTCGGGAACGCCAGCACGGACTTGGGCGCCCGGGCCCGACAGGTGTTGAGGGCCCAAGCCCATTGGCTGCGGCGCTATCCCGACGTATCCGTGACGATCGAGGCGCATGCCGACGACGGGGGCTCGACTGAATTCAACCTCACGCTCGCCCAGCAACGGGGCGAAGCGGTGCGTGAGCGCCTCGTGCAGGAAGGCGTCGCCGGCGACCGCGTGCACCTGGCCAATCGTGGCCGCGATCTCAGAATCGCGTCCTGCGTGCATTCGGCCTGCACGGCGCAGAACCGGCGCGTGATCACTATCGTCGAGGGTCGTGTCGCCGCGGCCGAATCGCCGCCGCGCACGGGGCAGGCGGCGCCGCCTCGTCATTGAGAGCGTCTCGAACGGGACGAGAGATCGAGTCCAATTGACAGTCTGCCCGGGGACGAGGAAGTTCGCCGCAACGATGCCGATCGGATGGCGCGGCAGAAGTCAGCGATAATGGCGCGCCAGAACAGCACGGCTCATCAGGAAGGCACTCACGCCATGACGTGGATCGGGATGCGAATCATTGTCGTGCTCAGCATGCTCGCGGGCGGCCTCGTTCTGTCGGGGCGGGCGGTGGCGCAACTGCAGCCGCTGCCACCAGTCGACACGTCACCCAAAGCGCAACCGCAGCCCAAGGCCAAGTCGCCCCCTTCCGGGCAGCCGCCGCCGGCGGTCAAGGCGCCCGCCGCGGCGTCCAATCCTGAATCCGCTCCGGCCACGCGTCCCAGTGGCGAGACCGCTCTGCGCCAGCGCATCGATCAACTCGAAGAGCAGCTCGCCGACATGCAGGTGGTGATCGGCACGTTGGAATCTCTGGGACGCAGTGGTGGCGGTGCAGCGGCGCCGACGGATGCAGCCGTCCGGTCGTCTGCCCCCATGAGCGGGCCATCTGGCGGCAGCGGCGTCGACAATGCCCGCATGGACAGCCTCGAAACGCAGATGCGCGCGATCAGCGACCAGATCGAACAATTGACGGTGCAGGTGCGCCAACTCGCCGGCCGGCGCAGTGAAGCTCCACTCGGCCCGCCGCCGGCCGCAATTGAGCCGCCGCCCACGCGGCTAGCGACCCCGGAGGCCGCCCGCACGCCCGGTTTCGGTTCGGTGACGGTCACGCCCGGAGACAGCGATGCCATCGGTCGGCTGATCACAGCCACGCCGATCGCACCGCCGACAGCCAACGCCGCGCCGGCCGGCCCGCAATCTTTGCCGCCCGCTGCGGCCAGCGCCGGCAGCGCCAAAGAACTCTACGAGACCGCCTACGGATACCTCCTCCAACAGGATTACGGGGCAGCAGAAGTCGCGTTCGATGAATTTCTGCGCCGCCACCCGAGCGATCGCCTGACGCCCGACGCTCAGTATTGGCTCGGTGAGGCGCTCTACGTGCAGCGCCGCTTCAAGCCCGCCGGTCAAGCTTTCCTGAAGGTGATCGAGCAGCACAAGACCAGCGCCAAAGTGCCAAACAGCATCCTAAAGCTGGCCCAGACCCTGGACCAGCTCGGCCAGAAGGATTGCGCGCTCTTCGAGGAACTGGAGATGCGCCACCCGAACGCGGCCCCAGATCTGCGCAGCCGCTCCCGCGCGCTCAAGCAGAGGGTCGGATGCTGAGTGACACGGGACGCTGACGGCCCGATTCGCGATGACGAGCTGGACGCTGTGTTGCGTCCGCTTCGCGGCCGCAAGTTGGCCCTCGCTGTGTCCGGTGGCCTCGACAGCATGGTGCTGCTCCATCTCGTCGGCCGATGGCTGGCGTCGAACCCGCCTTGTGAGGATTGCGGAGGTGGCGCCGGCACCCCCTTGCCGTCCACCATTGGCCTGCCCCGCGAGACGCCCGAACTGAGCGCACGCGCTACGTGGCTTGCAGCACCGTTTCGTTCGCCGACGGGCTCAACTCCCCTTTCGGTCCCATCGGTCGTCGCGCTGAGCGTCGATCATGCCTTGCGGCCGGAATCGGCCGAAGAGGCTGCATTCGTCGCCGACGCTGCAACAGCGCTCGGTCTGCCGCATCAAACCCTCGTTTGGCGGCACGCGACGTCGTCTCGCTCTGACCAGCCGACCACCGGCCTCCAGGAAAAAGCCAGAGCCGCGCGTTACGATCTCATGGCCGACGCCATCGAAGACGAGCTTTGGACGCGATTTTCCAGCGGCGCGCCGCACTGTCATCCCCTTGCGGGGGCAGGCAGCCGCCGAATGATCGTCACAGCGCACCATCGCGAAGATCTCGTCGAAACCTTTCTGATGCGCTTGCAGCGGGGGTCGGGGCTGGGCGGGCTGGCCGCGATGCGTCCACTCGCGACGTTTCCCCGGCCGCCAACGCCGACGCGCCGGTATCCGAGCCCCATCGACATCGCCCGGCCCCTCCTGGATGTGCCCCGACCACGTCTCCTTGCGACGGCGCTCGCGGCCAATCTCGCATGGCGTGAGGATCCGTCCAACGACGACCCACGTTTCGAACGCATCCGGTGGCGCGCGCGTGCGCCGGGGCTCGCGGCGCAGGGTCTCGATCCTTCATCCTTGCACCGGACGGTGCGGCGTCTGCGCGTCGCCCGCGAGGCGGTGGAGATGGACTGTCGCCGATGGATCGACGGCGCCCTCGACACGAACGGCGGATTATACGCGGAGCTCGTGCTGCGCGATCCCGATCGCGACGGCGGCCTGATTTTTCCCCATCAGGGACCATCGAGCGAAGTCCTGCTCGGGCTGTTGCGGCACGTCATTGGCGCCTTCGGCGGTGGCCATCCCGAGCCCGAACTGTCGCGTCTGGAAGCTTTGGTCAGCCGCATCGAGCGCGTCACGGCATCGAGCACGGACCCCGCAGGCACACTCGGTGGATGCCGCATCTGGACTCATATGTCGGCAAATGGCCAGGCGACCTGCGTCCGCGTGTGGCGCGAGAGCGGACGCGTCCCGTTACCGGAGGTGACGCTCGCGCCGGGAGACGGCGGCTGGTGGGACAATCGTTTCGCGGTTTCGGTGGCGCCCAGTGTGGCACAACCGGTTACCATTCGGGCGCTCGGCGTCGACGGTTGGGCCGAATTGAAACGCCGGGTGCCCGCCCTGG
>JANOKV010000406.1:0-2534 GCA_031419415.1 Hyphomicrobiales bacterium
TCAGTCGGAGCGAGCTGTTGCGCGCTTGCCGGCGTGAACAGCATGGCTGCGCCCAGCAAGAACGGCGCGCCTGCTACGATCGATTTCCGCATTGTCATCCATCCTTTGTTGTTCAAATCCGTGGTGCGAAAACGCGATAAAGTTGTGTTCGTTCCAAAGCATGGCCAAACAGGCGAACCAGCAGGTATCGGAAGTGGACGGGATGAATGTTCGTTCATCGGATGAATGCTTTTTTCGCATCCGCAACCGGACAGAGTATGTTTCGATACGGCAATCGATAAATCATCGGTATCATGCCGAAACATGACCAGTGACGGCCGACCTTTCGAGGTCGATAGCGACATCAACCGCGAACGGAGTGACAGCAATGACGATGTTCATCAATCGCCGCGACGCCATGCGCGGCGCAGCCATGCTCGCCGCCATGACGGCATCGGGGTCTGCGCTCGCGCAGGCGAAGTTCTTCCGCATCGGCACGGGTGGCACGGGCGGCACGTATTATCCCGTCGGGGGCATGATCGCCAACGCCATCTCGAGTGACACGCTCAACGTCAGCGCCGTGTCGACGGCGGGCTCGGTCGCCAACGTCAACGGCATCGTCGGCGGCTCGATGGAATCGGGCTTTTCGCAAGCCGACGTGAATTCTTGGGCCTACACGGGCACGGGCCTCTACGAAGGCAAGCCCAAGGTCGAAGAATTGCGCGCCATCTGCAACCTGTTCCCCGAGCACGTGCACATCACCGCCCGCAAGGGTCAGGGCATGAAGTCGGTCGCCGACCTCAAGGGCAAACGCGTGTCGCTGCTCGAAATCGGCTCGGGCTCGCTGGTCAACTCGCGCGCAATTCTGGCGGCCTATGGGCTGACAGAGAAAGACATCAAGCCCGAGTACCTGAACCAAGCCCAATCCGCCGAGAAGATGAAGGACGGCTCGGTCGATGCCTTTATTCAGACGACTGGCTATCCGCAGGGCACGCTCGTCGAACTGGCCACCACCAATGGCATCGACTTGGTTCCGATCGACGGCGAGGGCGCAGCGAAACTGCTCGCTCAATTCAAATTCTTCTCCGCCGGCGAGATTCCTGCCGAGACCTACAAAGGCGTGTCGGCCACCAAAACGCTGGTCGTCGGCGCACAGTGGGTGACCACGTCCAAGCAGCCCGAAGACGTCGTCTACGCGGTGACCAAAGCGCTGTGGAGCGATAAGACGCGCGCCGCCCTCGACGTCGGTCATGCCAAGGGCAAGGCGATCGTCAAAGAAAACGCACTCATGGGCGTCGGCATCCCGCTGCATCCGGGGGCGGAGAAATTCTACAAGGAAGCGGGCATGCTGAAGTAAACACCAAAACCGTCGCATTCTTCGCTTTTCCGGAAAGTCGCGCGCCGTGCGCACGGCGAACCAGCGACAGTATTGCGGCTCTTCCCGACCGTGCCGCGGTGTCTGGCCTTTGGCCTGACACCGCTTCTCGGCCGCCGCGCCCTGCCCCCTGCCTCCCAAACGCCGCAGCCCTCCTCTCCTGCGTCTCGGCCGCCGCGCGCTACCCTCTGCCTCCCAAACACCCCGCCCTCCCCCTGCTTCCCGGAGGTCGCGCCCGTGGCGCGGCCATCCGGGATCACGTCGGCGCAAGACAATCGCTCCCGCCACCGCCGCGATCCCGGCTCTGCGCAGCGCTGTTTGCGCTGGGCAAGCAGAAATAGGGGGGTGGTCGCCACGAACTGGTTCATGCTGGCGTGCCCGTTGCCTCGCCGAACTCGACCAATCTCGTGGCTCTGAGAAAAGTTATCCCCGCCTCTCGGGCTCGAGGTATCTTTGCCGTCCTACCTCCATTTCGGGGGTAGGGGGCGGAGCCACCCCTCCGACGCGAACGAAGAAAGGCGCTGCTGCCCATGACGACCACCGGCCCGACCGCAGCGACGCCGATCAGCGGGGAGCCCACCGCTGCTGAACTGCAAAAGCTCGAGGAACAACTCGATCCCGAGATGCAGTTCCGGCCGCTACTGCCGACGGCCGCCTGGATTGTGGCCGGGCTCCTGCTGGCCCTATCGGTCTTCCACTACTACACCGCCGGCTTCGGATTGCTTGCCGAGCAGACCCATCGCGGCATTCATTTGGCCTTCGTTCTCGGCCTGATCTTCCTCGTCTTCCCGGCGCGGACCAGCACCACGCGCTGGCCCCGGTTGGGCAAGGGACAAATCGCCATCGGATTGCTGGCTGTGGCAGGGTTCTTCTTCACCCCTCTGGGCGGCCGCTTCCTCTCGCAGATGACGTTTGAACTCTGGCTGCTCACCTTGGCGATGGTCGTTGTCCTCGTCGGCAGCGCCCTCACGTCGCGCGGTGGAGCGCCCAAAGCGGGCCTGGCGGCTCCTCTGGGCATCAGCATTTTCGATTGGGCGATGATGGCCGCCGCCGTGGTGACTGCGCTCTATACCCCCTGGATCTTCCACGACCTGCAATTTCGCGTCGGCAACCCCGACTTGGCTGACTGGGTCATGGGCTCGATCATGGTCATCGTCATGCTCGAGGCGACGCGGCGCAG
>JANOKV010000407.1:0-4699 GCA_031419415.1 Hyphomicrobiales bacterium
CGGCCATCTCCAGGAAGATGCCGACGATGCGGCGGCGGCGAAGAAGTCCAGCGGTGGTGGCGGCAGCGTCAAGCCCGACGGGACCGGCGGCATGCTGGGACTGGAGCTCGCGCCCCTCGACGATGCGCTGCGCGCCAAAAACAAGATCGATCCCAAGATCAAAGGCTTGCTGATCACGGATATCGATCCGAAAAGCAAAGCTGCCGAAAAGGGCATCAAGATCGGCGACGTCATCGTCGAGGCCGCGCAAGACCCGATCGCAACGGTCGAAGACCTAGCCAAGAGCATCGCCAAAGTGCGTCGCGCCAAACGCCCAGCGATCCTGTTGCGCGTCGAAGGCGGCAAGAACGATGTGCGCTTCATCGCGGTGCCGCTCGATCCTTGAGTTGCAGAACCCTTCCACTTCGACCCCCGCAGAATTGCACGTCGCTGCGGAATGCTATGCGTCTTGCTGCCGATTGGGCTATAGAGTGCGCCACGACGTGTAGCAGACGGTTTTTCAAGCTCGACGGTCGATCTCGCGTCGATCGCCATGACACACGACACTTCGGGGCGCTGGCGCGCACCCTTCGCACGGGGCGGCAACAGCCACTCTCTCGCATCGGAGGCCTCACTTGACGGACAATCACGGCCTCTTCGACACGTTTCGAAGCAACCTCGCCCCCGTCCACCCAGACGGCTACAAATTCGTCGGCATTGCCGGCGGCGTCGCGCTCCTGCTCTGGTTCGTCCTCCCGTGGTCGCTGTTGGCTTATCTCGCCTTGGGGATCGTGGCCTACGTCGCCTATTTCTTCCGCGACCCCGCGCGCGTGACGCCGCTGCGCGATGGGCTCGTCGTGTCGCCGGGTGACGGACGCGTTTCGTCGATCGACACCGTGCGGCCGCCACCTGAGCTGGGCTTCGACGAGACGCCGCGCTTGCGGGTTTCGATCTTCCTGTCGGTGTTTGACGTGCACGTCAACCGATCGCCGGTCGCAGGCCGCATCACCCGTTCGGTCTACGTTCCGGGCGCCTTCGTCAACGCCGCGCTCGACAAGGCCAGCGAAGACAACGAGCGCCGCGCGCTGGTCATTACGCAGGCCAGCGGCACAGAAGTAGCGGTCGTCCAGATCGCCGGGCTGATCGCGCGCCGCATCGTCACGTTCAAGGGCGAGAGCGAAAGCCTGGGCGTCGGCGAACGGTTCGGTCTCATCCGCTTCGGGAGCCGCGTCGATGTCTACCTACCGCCCGGACACACCGCGCTGGTCGCCGTCGGCCAACGCGCGGTGGGTGGCGAGACCATCCTGGCCGATTTGAAATCGACCGAGCCCGAGCGCGAGGCGCGCGCCAGCTAAGCAATGAGCCGCAGGGAGACGGCAGCGATGGAAAAAGACATCCCCGAGTTCAAGGACGAGCCGCGTTGGCGCCGGCGGCGTCGCCTTCTACGGCAATCCAAGATCCCTGTGCGTTTTCTCGTGCCGAACTTCTTCACACTGCTCAGCCTGTGCGCCGGCGTGACAGCCATTCGCATGGCGATCGAGCTGCGTTTCGAATTTGCCGCCGCGCTGATCGTGGCTGCCGCGCTGCTCGACGGCGTGGATGGACGGCTCGCGCGTGCGTTGAAAGCGCAGTCCCGCTTCGGCGCCGAACTCGATAGTCTCGCCGACTTCATCAATTTCGGCGTTGCGCCCGGCATTTTGATCTTCACGTGGTCGCAGGACGGCTATCGGGGCTTCGGATGGATCGCCGTGCTGGCCTTCGCCTGCGGGATGGGCTTGCGGCTCGCCCGCTTCAATTCGATGCTCGAAGTCGACAAGCCCGGTTGGCACTCGAATTATTTCACCGGCATTCCAGCCCCCGCTGGCGCCGTGGCGGTGCTGTTGCCGTTCTATCTGGAGGGCATTGGTCTGTCGTCCGTTCGCGGGGCGCCCCTGCTGATTTCGATCTATACCCTCGTGCTCGCCGGCCTGCTCGTTTCGACGATACCGACATTCTCGGGCAAACTTCTGGGTGAACGCATCGGGCGAGAATGGGTGCTGCCCATCCTCGTGGCCGCCGCATTGCTGGTGGGGCTGCTGGTCACATATCCTTATGCGACGCTCACTGTCGTGACTCTGCTGTATCTGGCGCTCATTCCGGTGAGCCTGCGCCGCTTCCAGGACAAGCAACGACAGTGGGATGCCGAGAATCCGGCGCTCGAGACCCTACCGGGCGCAGCTGCAGCCGCCACTTCACCGAACATCGCAACTGGCGCCGTGATTGCGTCACCACCCACCGAAACGAAGCACTGACGGGAGCGGACGCAGGCGCGTCCGCTCACCGTTTCCGCAGCGCGCCCGTCTCATCGACGCGGCGGAGCGAGACCAACTCGCCAGCGGTCGGCGGCGGCACAATGCCAGCGCCTGGGCGTACCTTCAGCGGCCAGCCGGTCGCTGCCACGACCTCGTCGGCGCTGGAGAATTCATACCAGCCATCGAGGGCGAATTCTTTGCTCACCGGATCGGGCCGCAGTATCCCTAGCGTGGTCACGATCGCCGACGGTCCCCCGCCGACGAAGCCGAAGCGGGCTCGCGCGTTGCCGCCCTCCAGGTATCCGGGCGAACTGATGTAGGTTACCTTTTCGGTGAAGCGCTTGGGCTCGTGCGCTACCATGATCAGGTAGCGCTTGGCGCCACAGGCAATATCGTTGGCGCCGCCAGCGCCCGTCAGTCGCGTTTTGGGTGCGCGGTAGGTAGGGCCGATCTCGCCGTCCCAGATACCGGTCGTGTTGACGTTTCCGAACTTGTCGACTTGTGCTGCCCCGATGATGCCGACATCGCATCGCCCCGATCCCACAAGACAGCCCAGCGCATCGAGCGCGGACGTAAAGCTCGTGGCATTGGTGGAGATGCGATTGCACTCGATCCCCCACGGCAACCCACCCACGGGGGAGGAACCGAACACGCCGCCCTCCGTCATCGCGCGCACGTTGGGGGCATGGTGGGCCTGCGCGAAGAACCCCGCCAGCATCGACAATCCGACGCCGAAAATGGCGATCTCGCGGTCCTTGATTTCTCGCCCCGTCGCAATCGCCATCATCTCTTGACGGGTATAGCCTTCGGGCTCGCGCGCGCCGTGTGTCGCCGCCGCACTCATGAGAGGCCTCCCTCGGCTTGGATCGCGGCCACTTCGGCCGCCGTGAGAATCCATTTGCGGTAGGGGTCGGCGAGGAAACTCGTGGTGCTGGCTTCGAGTTTGGCCAATCGATCATGCCCGATCATCGCGAGCCAACTGTCGATGTCGTGCCAGCTCGACACGTAATCGCGCACGTAGTCAGCCGTCCCCTCGGCGGTGCCGAGCGCAGTGTTCATGGCGCGCATATGCTCCTCGTCGACATCGTACATGCCAGGTGAGGATGCGGGCCACGCGCCGAACGGCCAATAGACGACGGCCTCGACGACGAGTTCGGGAATGCGCACGAGGTTGGGATATTGGCGAATACAGGCCGGATCGACGATCGCATCGGCGATCAACACGACGCGCTTGGCGGCGCGCGACAGCTCGAACCGGCTCCATTCGGTGCCCAACATGATGGCGTTGCCCATCGGGTCGGCGAAGGTCACGTGAATGGCCGCCACATCCGGCTGCAAGGGGCGGAAAGCGCCGATCTGGCGACCGGTGAAAGGATCGGTGACCATGGCGATCTTGGAGCGACTAGGGTTCTCCTGCGGCGCGAACGCGCTGCGGTCCTGCAAGTCGGAACCGATGTTGACCGTTGCTGGCACGAACGGCCAGTTCAGCGCCCCGCCCAGGTAGCGCAGCGGGATCGACAAATTCGAATAGTCTTCGAGCGCCATCGTGCCCGTCTCGACCGCGCGGCGAAGGCCGTTGGCGAAACCGAAGACCTCGAGGCCGGAAAAGCCGCACTCGGCTCGGGTGGCGTTGCCGTTGGCCGCCAGGAGGTTCAATTGCTGTGTGTTGCAATGAAATATGGTGTGCAGATCGCGCACGCCCTGGCGCACCATCTCGCGGCCGAACACAATGGCGTCCGAGCCGATCGGCAGGGCCGCCCCGCTCGCGTAGATCATGCCATCACGCGCGAAGCGGCGCACGGCATCAGACAGCGAGATCAGCTTATGATCGGGCATCGGGAAAGTCGCTCCCCCAGGACATCGAATAATGACAGCCGCGCCTCTTAACGCAGAAACGTTCCTTGCGCCACGCCCGTGGCGCGCCGGTGCGTGCCGTGGTGGCTGGCCTTTGGCCTGACACACTCGAGCGACCGGGCAATGGACCCGGCGGCTCGGTTGAGACCATGGTGTCAGGCCAAAGGCCAGACACCTGGGCCAGACACCTGGCTATCGATTGGCGCGAGCCTCAACCACGCTCGACAGGGCCCGGCCCCCTTGTCGCACCGCTCCCGGCGGGCCATTGATGGGTGTCTCGATGCCCCTCCGACGGGTCGTTCGTCGAGGGCTTGTGTCTAGGCGCGGCGGGCGTCATAAGTGACTTTCGCTCGATCGTGGACGACCTCTGCGGCGGCTCCAGGGACACCCGAGGAAACACTGTATGTCGACCCGTCAGGAAGGTGCGCCCTCACCCCCGATCACGTCCCACGACGATCTCGTCCAGTGGTTTGCCGTCGGCAGCAAACCCAAGTCGGAATGGCGGATCGGCACCGAGCACGAGAAGATCGTTTTCCGCACCGATGATCTGCGCCCCGTCCCCTACGAGGGCCCGC
>JANOKV010000408.1:0-4482 GCA_031419415.1 Hyphomicrobiales bacterium
AACAGTCGTTGGCGGTGCTGCGCCCCGACAGTCAATTGCTCGCCATCAATCAACGCTTCGATCAATTCGAGAGCCGCGTCACCCGCGTGCTCGACGATGTGGCGGCCCGCGCCGATGTGCAGGGCCTGGGTGAAGTCGAAAGGCAGATCGGCGACTTGTCGCGACAGCTCGATCACGTGGTTGGCCAGCTCGGTCGCCTGGAACGGCTCGAGGGGCAGATCGGCACGTTGCGCGACAAGCTCACCGACGAGCACATCGTCAGCCTGTTCGGCGATCTGGTGCCGACACAAGACGATCTCGGCTGCTTCGCCGAACAGGCTGCGGCCAATGTCGTCCAACATGGCGGTTCGCGCGCCCCGGCAACCGGTCAACCTGACGCGATCGCAACGCACGATCGGTCGGCCGATGACACAGGCGCGATGGCCTCGCTGCACGCCCTTCTCAGCGCCTCGATCGAGGAGCGCAGGCGCGGCGACGCCTCGACGACCGAAGCCCTCGACGTCGTGCAGCTCGCCCTGCAGCAAGTCCTCGACCGCATCGAGTCGTTAGAAGGGTCGGGCCGTCGGCCGCGCCACGAGGACGGCCCGCTCGGGGGGCCAGCGCCAAACAGCATTTTCGAGCGCATCGATCGCTTGAACCCGGAACACCGCCGAGGCTCCGTCGACATCCCTCCCAGCCAGCCCCGTGCAACGTTGGCGCCCCAACACCATTCTCTCGAGCCAGATCGCATCACGTTTGCGGAGCCCGAGATCCACACCCGATACGAGCCGCCTGCTCCCCCGCCCATCCCTGTCGCCGAAGCGCCACCGGTCGCTGTAGAGCCGCCGCCGCCGCCGCCGCCGATCATCGGCCCCGATGGCCTTATCAGTGCGCCGCCGCGGTCCCGCGCGAAAGCGCCCGTCGATCGCAAACACATGATCGAACTTGCCCGTCAAGCCGCCGAAAACGCCAGAGCCCAGAGCGCTGCGGAAATCGCGGCACGCAACACGTCGGGCAAGAAGAGCCTCTTCCAAGGCAGTGGCGCCCTCGAAGCAAGTGGCAAGGGTGGCGTGCGAACCGGCATTCTGCTCTTGGCCACGATCGCAGCGTTCCTGCTGGCGGCATCCTTCTTCATCCTGGGCCCCCAAATGCGGCCCGGAAATTCATCGCTGGACCGCCCCCCCGTGCGCGCAGTGACGCCGCCAGAGCCGGACGCTGCACCCGCCAAATCCCCGGCGATCAACGAAGACCCATCACCGCCTGCACCCAAGCAGCAGGGCCGCGTCCCCACGCCTCCAGCCCCCGAGAGACGTGTCGACGCAGAACCCGTCACACCCGCGCCTGTTGCAACCACCGAAGAGCGTGCCAACACCGACATCGGCCGCTTCGCATCCGGCGCACCGGCCTCGGCAACGGCATCACCCAGCGTCGTCGGCATTGCGGTCGCAGGCAGCGAGCGCGCCGTCACCGCACTCGACCTCGCACGCGCCCGACAGCGCGCCCATCTCGCAAACTTGTCGGCGCAGACGGCCCACAATGCCGCCCGATCGGCCACCGTCGAGGCTGCCGTCGTCACACCGACACCCGAGCAGATCGTGACGGCAGCGGTGCCGACCCGCCAGGCGATAGCGCCATCGGCACCCCGAGCGGAAGCCAACCCGTCGCTGGAACTCCCGCCGGCCCTTATTGGTCCCAATTCTCTGCGCATCTCCGCCGCGAACGGTGACGCGTCGGCCCAATTCGAGGTGGCCGCCCGCTTCGCCGAAGCCAAGGGCGTGAAGCAGAACTTCGCGCAAGCCGCCATCTGGTATCAGCGCGCCGCCACTCGTGGTTTGGCGCAAGCGCAATATCGCTTGGCCTCCCTATACGAGCGCGGACTGGGCGTCGACGCCGACCCAGCCAAGGCGCGGATCTGGTACGCGCGGGCCGCCGAGCAGGGCAACTTGAAAGCCATGCACAATCTCGCGGTGCTGAGTGCGGGAAGCGACCACGGCGCACCCGATTACACGGCCGCGTCACACTGGTTCGGCCGCGCCGCCGAGCACGGATTGGCCGACAGCCAGTTCAATCTGGGCGTCCTGCACGAGAACGGTCTGGGCGTCACGAAAAGCGCGCTCGAGGCCTATAAGTGGTATGCGCTGGCCGCTGCTGGCGGCGACGGGGAAGCCGCGCGTCGGCGTGACCTGCTGAAACCCAAGCTCGATCCCGTCACGCTCGCTGCCTCCCTTCGGGCCGTCGGCGACTGGAAAGCGCGCCAACCCGACGCCTTGGCCAACGACCCGCGCGTCGCCGGTGAAGCCTGGAAAGCACGGGCGCAAGCGGCGCAGTGAGCCCTGCACCGACAGGGCGGTCGATTCCGAGCCCCCGGCACAAACAAAAGGCCCCTCGCGGGGCCTTTATTTTTAATCGCGTTACCGATCGCGTCCAAGATATGCCGCGTGTGGCGCGGTCTCAGTGAACGCGTGACCAGAGGCGCTTCTTGGCGAAGTAGAGCAGCACCGCCGTGATCAACAGATAGAGGAACACGATGAGACCCATGCTCTTGCGCTCCTCAAGCTTGGGATCGCTGGCCCAGGTGAGGAAAGCGGTCACGTCGCGAGCATACTGATCGACGGTCGTTGGCACGCCCTCGGCGTACTTGACCTGACCAGCGCGCAAGGGTGGCACCATCGCGATTTGGTGGCCGGGGAACACCCGATTGTAGCTCATGCCCTCCGCCACCTTCAGATTGGCCGGCGGATTCTCGTAACCTGTCAGCAGCGCGTAGAGGTAGTCGGAGCCGCCTTCTTGATATCCGCGCACGATGTCGCGCGGTAAAGACGCCAGGAACGTGACGAACGAGGAACTCCCACCCGCCGAGCGCGCTTTCGTAATGAGCGACAAGTCGGGAGGCAGGGTGCCATTCTGCGCCGCACGTGCCGCGTTGTCGTTGTCGTAGGGACCCAAGATCGGATCGGAGGGCAGCGCCGGCCGTTTGATGATCTGGCCCTTCGACGTCGCGATCAACCCTTGATCGTTGGGGCCATCGAAAATCTGGTTGGGCCACGTGCGCGCCAGTTCCCGCACCCGGTCAGCAGGGAATTCGGGGCCGCCCGGCTCGGCAAGGTTGCGAAAGTACACGCGCTTTAAGCTGTGGCACGCCGCGCAAACTTCCTGATAGACCTTGAAGCCGCGCTGCAGCTGCCCCCTGTCAAACGTCCCGCGCATGCCGGAGAAGGTCCACGGCTGCCGGACGATTTCCGGTTCTTCGCCACCTGCCGCCAGCGCGACGCCGCCCACTTGGCTCACCGCCAGTGCCGCGCCGGCCACGACATTGAGGGCCAGCACTTTCATCGAACGTCTGGTGATCATCGGTCGAGCCTCTGCCTCGTGCATCTGCAAGCGCGTCTTGGCGGCGTTTTCGCTCATGCGGGTTTAGCGGCGCCGCCCTTGCCGAGTACCGCTTCGGTGATCGAGCGCGGCATCGCCGACGGCGTTTCCAAAACCCCCACGATCGGCATCAGCACGATGAAGAACAGGAAGTAGTAGAGCGTGAAGATGCGCGCCATCACCACGTAGATGCCATCCGGTGGCTTGGCGCCCAGATATCCCAGTGCGAGCACGGAGATGAAGAACAGCGCGAGCAGCCACTTGAAGATCGGCCGATAACGGGCCGAGCGAACGCGGCTCGTGTCCAGCCAGGGAATGAACAGCAAGATGAGGATCGAGCCGAACATCGCGATGACGCCACCGAGCTTGGAGGGGATCGCGCGGAGGATCGCGTAGAACGGCAGGTAATACCATTCAGGCACGATGTGAGCGGGCGTCGCCAGCGGGTTCGCCTCGATGTAGTTGTCGGCGTGCCCCAAATAGTCCGGCATGAAGAACACGAACCAGGCGAACATGATCATGAAGGCAAAGAGCGCGAACGCGTCCTTCATGACGGCATAGGGCGCCATGGGTACGGATTCCGACTTGGACTTGATGTCGAGCCCCGTCGGATTGTTCTGGCCGACGAGGTGTAGCGCCCAGATATGCAGCACCACGACGCCGGCAATCACGAACGGCAGCAGGTAGTGAAGGGAGAAGAAGCGATTGAGCGTCGGTGCGCCGACGGCGTAGCCGCCCCACAGCCACGTCACGACCTTCGTACCCAGGCCCGGAATGACTGCGTCGATCGACGAAAACAGATTGGTGATGACGGTCGCGCCCCAGAAGCTCATCTGTCCCCAGGGGAGCGTGTAGCCCAGGAAGCCCGTCGCCATCATCAGCAGGTAGATAATGACGCCCAAGATCCACAACACTTCGCGCGGTCCCTTGTAGGAGCCGTAGTAGAGGCCACGCGCGATGTGCACATAGACGGCGATGAAGAACATCGATGCGCCGACCGCGTGCACGTTGCGGATCAGCCAGCCGAAGTTGACGTTGCGGCGGATGTGCTCGACGGAGTCGAACGCCAGCTTGTCACTGGGGATGTAGTGCATCGCCAGCACGATGCCGGTGACGATCTGAATGGCGAGGCAG
>JANOKV010000409.1:0-14588 GCA_031419415.1 Hyphomicrobiales bacterium
ATGGTACGAGTCCTGACACGCGAAACAGATCACCGCAGTGAGTCGCAGATCTCGGCGCCGTTCCAGCCCCTGGGCGAACAGACGTGGCATGGATTATCCGGTCGCCGATATACTCACACGGTTTACACGTTGGTGGGCTGCCCAGCGCCGGTGATGGCGAATTGGGTGCTCGTGCGTCGGTCGGAAAGCGGGCCTTTCGAGGCGCTCGCCACCGGCTACACGCAAAGTGAAGTCGCAAGCGTGAATCTGGCCGACATTCGTCATCAGGCGGCCCAGATCGGGGCGACCGAGGTGCATCTCGACCAATCGTTCGACGGGGAACGGGACAATGCTCGGGTCGCGTCCGAAATTGCGCAGGTCGAAGGTCTCGAGCCCCGCGTGGCCTGAAGCTCGGCCGCGCTCCTGTCGATAGACGATTACTTCGGTGCCTGCGCTGTGATTTTCAACAGAGCGCCATCGGCGCTGTCGGTGAGAACCCACACACTGCCATCTGGTCCCTGACGAACATCGCGAATGCGCTCGCCCACGTCTTTCAGCAGCACTTCTTCGGCGATTACCCGCTCACCTTCGAGCACGAGCCTGTGTAGCGCGCGGCTGACCAATCCACCGACGAATATATTGCCCTTCCAGGCCGGCGTCCGGTCCGACGTGTAGAACGCCATTCCGGACGGCGCGATCGACGGTGCCCAGTAGTAGACTGGTTGCTCCAGGCCTGGGCGATGGGTTTCCTCGTGCAATTTCGCGCCGGAATAATCCACGCCGTAGCCGATGATGGGCCAGCCGTAATTCAAGCCCGATTTGGCGACATTCACTTCATCGCCGCCTCGCGGCCCATGCTCGATCACCCACAAGCGTCCCGACGATGGCTCGATCGCAGCCGCTTGGGGATTGCGATGCCCGAAACTCCAAATTTCTGGGCGCGCGTCTTTGGCGTCGACAAACGGATTGTCGGCCGGAACCCGGCCATCCGGCTCGATCCGCACGACCTTTCCCCAATGGCGCGTCAGGTCCTGCGCAAACTGCATCTGGAAGCGTTCACCCACCGCGACGAACAACCGACCGTCGGGCGCAAACGCCAACCGGCACCCGAAGTGCAAGCCACCCGTCGTCGCCGGTTGTTGGCGAAACACGATTGCCAGGTCCTCCAGTCGCCCCCCATTGCCCTCGAGCACCAGTCGGGCGCGCGCCACCGTCGAGCCGTTGGTGCGGCCTTCGCGCGGTTCGGCGTAACAAAAATGAATCATTCGCGACGTCGCAAAGTCCGGGGCCAGCACGATGTCCAGGAGGCCGCCTTGATTGGTGGCCGCCACGGCAGGCACGCCCGTCAGAGGCATCGACAATACGCCGGCTTGATCGATGACGCGCATGCGCCCGGGACGCTCGGTTACGATCATGCGTCCGTCGGGAAGGAATTGCAGGCCCCAGGGATGCTCCAGTCCTTTGGCGATGGAGTCGACTTTGATCGGGAGGGAGTTCTGTGGCGCTGGCGCGCGCGTCGTCTGAGCCGCGCCCCTATTCGGTAAGAGTGCGGCGATGACGACGACTGCCGCCAAAATCAAGGTCGATCTCATTGGGCATCTCCAGACAGATCGAGACCAAACGCGACAAGCGCCTCGGCGTTCAAACGGTGGGCAGAACCGGCCCGCTCCCCGATGCCCACGGATGGGCGAAGCCGACGGCCATGATGCGCTGCACCACACGGTCCGGCTTGGCCAGCCGGCCATGTTCGAACGCGATCACGCACAACTGGCCAGCCGTCGCCTGCAAGAGTTCGCCCGGCCGTAACAGAAACGCCGGGTTCGACGGGCGGCCATAAACCTCGTTTCCGAGGGCGAAGGTCTCGTAGATGAGGACGCCATCGCTGGCCACACTGGCCACGATGGCGGGCAAGATCGCACGCCAGAGGTAATTGGTGACGACCACGCCATCGAAAGCGTCCCGCGGGAAGGGAAACGGACCACCCGCCTCGAGGTCGGCTTCGATCAATGTCACGCCCAGCCCCGCGACGTTGGCGCGAGCCGGGCCGATGTCGCGGTCCACACCCACCATGCGCCGATCCGTGGAGGCACCCAGGACCAAGTGTCGCCCAGCACCACAGGCGACATCGAGAACCCGACCATTCTCCCGAATATCACCGAAAAACCGGGCCACCCAAGGGGAAGGCTGGCCCATCGAAGAGGGGCGATCACGCATTGTTTGGTCCTGGAACCATTTGTCTTCGGGACGACCTGCGCCATATAAGGCGTCATGTCCGAAGCGCGAACAACCCGCATGGCGAAAATGAACGGTCTCGGCAACGAGATCGTGGTGGTGGATTTGCGCCCGCACGCGGCGTCGCTGCCGCCCCATGTGGTTCTGGCGATTGCGGCCGACCCGAAGTGGCGGTTCGATCAGTTGATGGCGTTGGGCGCACCGATCACGGCGCAAACCCAGGCATTCATTCGAATTTACAACACCGATGGCTCCCAGGCGGGCGCTTGCGGCAATGGCATGCGCTGCGTCGGGCTCTTTGCGGCGCAGCAGGGCGCGCCGAGCCAGCAACTCTATGAAACGTCAGCCGGCGTGCTCGAGGTCGACGTCGAGAGCCCGCCGGGCCGGATCACGGTGAACATGGGCCGGCCTCGCTTCGATTGGGCCGATATACCCCTTGCAGAGCCCTTCCACGATACGCGCCGCATCGAGTTGCAGGTCGGACCGATCGACAATCCGATCCTGCACACCCCTTCCGTCGTCAACGTCGGCAATCCGCACGCCGTGTTCTGGGTCGACGACGTCGACGCCTACGATCTGGCGCGTATCGGCTCGCTCCTCGAACATCATCCGATCTTTCCCGAGCGGGCCAATATCTCGTTGGCCCACGTCCAATCGCGCACCAGCATCCGCGTGCGGACCTGGGAGCGGGGCGCGGGCTTGACCAAGGCCTGCGGTTCGGCGGCGTGCGCGGTGGCCGTCTGCGCGGCGCGGCGTCGGCTGACGGATCGCCACGTCACGGTGCACGTACCTGGCGGCGCCCTCGAAATCACGTGGCGCGAAAGCGACAATTCCATTCTGATGACAGGTCCAGCCGAACTCGAGCACTCTGCACTCGTAGACCTCGAGAGGCTGGCGCATGGCCGAATTTGACCCCCCGCAGCCAACGCTGTCGACCGATCCGGTGAGCGTGGCTCGCGAGCCGACGATTTTGACGTTCGGATGCCGCCTCAACGCCTACGAGTCGGAGGTGATGCGCCGGCACGCCACTGCAGCTGACATGGGCGAAACGATCATCGTCAATAGCTGCGCAGTTACCGCCGAGGCCGTGCGGCAGGTGACCCAGGCGATTCGCCGCGCGCGCCGCGAAAACCCTCAGGCTCGCATCGTCGTCACGGGGTGCGCGGCGCAGATCGAGCCCGAGCGGTTCTCCGCAATGACGGAAGTCGATTACGTCCTGGGTAACGCGGCCAAAACGACGGCGGCGGCGTGGCAGAGTCTCGCCACGAACGACAGCGAGCGCGTCAGGGTGGACGACATCATGTCGGTGCGCGATACGGCCGGCCACTTGATCGACGGCTTCGGAGTGCGAACCCGCGCCTATGTGCAGGTCCAGAACGGCTGCGATCATCGCTGTACGTTCTGCATCATTCCCTATGGGCGCGGCCCCTCGCGGTCCGTCCCCGCCGGCGAGGTCGTGGCCCAAGTGCGCCGCCTTGTCGAGACCGGCTATCTCGAAGTCGTCCTAACCGGCGTCGATATCACCTCCTATGGCGCGGACCTGCCCGGCCAACCGTCGCTCGGCCGGCTGGTGCGGCAAATCCTGCGACACGTTCCGGACCTGGCCCGCTTGCGGTTGTCCTCCATCGACCAGACGGAAGTCGACGCCGATCTCGTCGCTGCGCTGGCCGACGAGCCCCGTCTGATGCCGCATGTCCACCTGTCACTACAGGCGGGCAGCGATATGATTCTGAAGCGCATGAAGCGGCGGCACCTGCGCGCCGATGCCATCCGCTTTTGCGACGACGCACGCCGGCTTCGCCCCGACATCGTCTTTGGGGCCGATCTGATCGCCGGTTTCCCGACCGAAACCGAAGCCATGTTCCTTGACACTCTGGCGCTCGTCGACGACTGCGGCCTGTCGTTTCTGCATGTGTTTCCCTATTCGGCCCGGCAGGGAACGCCCGCCGCGCGCATGCCCGCTGTCGAACGGACGGTCGTCAAGGAGCGCGCCCAGCGTCTGCGCGCCAAGGGAGATGCGGCGTTACACCGTCATCTTTCCGGCCAGTTGGGTCGTATATTGGATGTGGTGGTTGAAGGTGAGGGAATGGGCCGGGCAGCGGATTTCACGGGCGTGCGTCTGACGGGCCTGGGAGGCGGCGCCAGAGTGCGCGCGCGCGTGACAGGCCATGACAATCGCACCCTCTTGGGTGAGGTGGTGGCGTGACCACTGCCGAGTCCAGAAAGCCTGGTCTTTTGGGGCGACTGTTCGGTCGCCGCGATGACTCACCTGAAGTCGCCGAGCGGGCCGACGAGGCATTGCCGACCGTCGTATCACCGCCATCGATCGACGACACCCCCGCGCCTGCACGAGCGACGGCTGCATTCACCCGAGTGGACGAGGCAGCCCCACCCGAAACGCCGCAGGTGCCTCCAACTGAAAAGCTCGGTTGGTTCCAGCGCCTCAAATCGGGTCTCGGCAAGACGTCGGCAAAGCTCTCCGAAGGCATCACCGGGCTCTTCACGAAACGCCGGCTCGACGCGACCACGCTCGAGGACTTGGAGGATTTGCTGATCCAGGCAGACCTGGGCGTCGAGACAGCCACGCGCATTACCCAAGCAATCTCGAAGGGTCGCTTCGATAAAGGCATCTCGCCGGACGATGTCCGCGCCATCCTGGCGCAGGAGGTCGAGCGCGTGTTGACGCCTGTGGCAAAGCCACTCGTCGTCAATCCCGACCGCAAACCCCATGTCATCCTCGTCGTCGGCGTCAACGGCAACGGCAAGACGACGACGATTGGTAAACTCGCCCAACAGTTTCGCGGACGTGGCCACAAAGTCATGATGGCCGCAGGTGATACGTTTCGCGCCGCAGCCGTCGATCAACTGAAGGTGTGGGGTGAGCGCACGGGCGCAACCGTCATCGCTGGAGGAGTGGGCTCGGACTCTTCGGGTTTGGCCTACGAGGCCTTGGACGCGGCGCAGAAGGGCAGACACGATGTCCTCCTGATCGACACTGCGGGCCGGCTGCAGAACAAACAAGTGCTGATGGAGGAGTTGGAAAAACTGATCCGCGTGCTGCGCAAACTCGACCCCTCGGCGCCCCACGATGTGCTGCTCGTTCTCGATGCGACGACCGGCCAGAATGCGCTATCCCAGGTCGAGGTGTTTCGGGACAAAGCGGGCGTCACGGGTCTCGTCATGACGAAACTGGATGGCACCGCGCGCGGCGGCATTCTCGTGGCGATCGCCGCGAAATTCGGCCTTCCGGTGCATGCGATCGGGATTGGTGAGGGTGTGGAGGATTTGGCCGCCTTCGATGCGGCCGAGTTCGCCAAAGCGATTGCCGATGGTTAATGAAAACTGGAAGCTGCTCGCGAACGAAGCAGCAAGACTATTCCGTCATTGTGGCTCAAAGGGACCGAAACGACCGTCATGACCTGGATCAAACGACATTTCCCGTTCAACGGGGAGCAAACGCTCAACATTACGAGCGAGATGGGCCCTATCATCACGATGTTCATCGTGAACTTCGCCTTCGGCGTCGAGGCCGGTGTCTGGTCGCTGATTGGAACGACGCTGCTAGCGCTGGTGGCATCGCTGATTGTGCTGAAACGCCCACCGATCATGCCTTTCATCGCAGGCGCCGTAACGATCACCTTTGGGTCTCTGACCCTCCTGACGGGCGATCCGATTTGGGTGCAGATCAAGGTGACGGTCTTCAATGCACTGGTGTCGGTGCTGCTTTTCTATGGTTTGACCAAGCGCAAGTACTTTTTCGAATTCGTGTTTGGTAAGACCTTCTATTACACAGAAGACGGCTGGTTTCAGCTGACGCGAAACGTGGCGATCTTCTTCATGATCACGGCCATCGCCAACGAGGCGGTTCGGCTGGGCTTTGCAGCGACGGAGATACCCTGCCCGGAAAATTGGCTGTGGCTGATGCACAAGCCAGTGTTGAACGGCCTCGACATCTGGATGATCTTCAAGCTCTTCATCGTGATGCCGCTGACCGCCATCTATCTCGTTTGGCAAGTCCGGCTTATGCAGAAGTACCGGCTACCCGAGCCTTTGAAGGTGCGCTCGACGTCCAGCCACTAGCCCGCGCCCCAAATCGCAGCGAGCACCCGATCGACAGGCCAGGAGACGCGCCATGACGAGCCGACACCCATCTGGCCCATCGGAGAAGGCGACTACGGATCGCCAGCAGACGATGAAATTTGCCATCGAACTCGGGCCTCTGGCCGTTTTTCTGGTCGCCTGGTTGCTACTCGGGATGAAATGGGCCACCGGCCTGATCATGATCGCGTCCGTCATCTCCATGCTTGCGTCACATCGCATTCTGGGGCGCATCTCACCCGCGTTGATCGCGACAACTGTTCTGGTGATCGCTTTCGGCGCACTGACCTTGCTGCTCGACGACCCTCGTTTCATCCAAATGAAGCCGACGATGGTTTATGCGCTCTTCGCCGGAGCACTCTTCCTCAGCCACCTGCTGCGAAAACCAGCCCTGCAAGTTCTCTTGGGTGAAGCGCTGAGCCTGACGGATGAAGGTTGGCGAAAACTCTCGCTGCGGTGGGGGTTTTTCTTTGCGGCCATGGCCGTTGTGAACGAGGTTGTCCGTCAGATGTTCAGTGAAGGCACCTGGGTCGCCTTCAAGGTGGGCGGCTTTCCCGTCCTCACGATCCTCTTCATTATCACGCAGGCCGGCATGATGCAGAGATACCAGATCAATTCGACCGACAGAAATACCTCTGCCTAGATATAATTCGCCTACGGGTGTGAAATTAGTCCCACTCCAAAACCCGCCTTTTATTACGGCGGTGAATATCCTTTGATGCCGGTGATTGGGAACGTTAGATTTTTCGTGTCGATGCAGCCAGTCGGCTGAAATGCCATCTGTAACAGTCCGCCCGCAACAACGACCGCTTCAAAGCGGCGAACAGTATCGGACGCAATGAAACGCGACACAGAAAGCGCCCTCCACCTCGATCTTTCTCCCCTCCATCTCCTGCACCGCGCCGGCCAACGGGCCGGCGATGTGTTCAACGCCGAGATCGGGTCACTGGAGTTGACTCCTCGGCAATTCGCCGTCCTGGCCACGGTCGCCAGTGCGGAAGGCCTGAGTCAAACGGACCTCGTCGAGCGCACGGGGATCGATCGATCGACTTTAGCGGACATCGTTGCGCGCATGCTGAAAAAAGGCCTGCTGCAGCGCCGGCGCACGAAAGACGACGCGCGCGCCTACGCCGTACGGTTGACGGAGGAGGGTCAGCGCCTCCTGCAACTCGCCAAACCGCGCGTCGAGACCGTGGACCAGCGCCTGTTGGATACGGTTCCAGAGGTTCATCGCCAGCAATTCCTGGAGGCCTTGGCTCTGTTGGTCGAGGTTCTCGGCCAACCCGGCGCGCTGATCGCCCGACCTCGGTAGGGGCGTTTGGCCTTTCGCAGGCGCCAACCGGGCGCCTGCTCCGATTACGCGGCTTTCTGCAGCAAGCCGCGATTGATTAGCGTTTCGGCGATCTGCACGGCGTTGAGGGCGGCGCCTTTCAGCAGATTGTCGGACACGATCCACATCGCCAAGCCATTCTCGACGGTGGCGTCCTCTCGGATGCGCGAAACGTAGGTAGCGAACTCGCCGGCGGCATCGACCGGGGTCACGTAGCCCCCGTCCTCACGCTTGTCGACGACCATGACGCCGGGCGCCTCACGTAGAATGGCGCGCGCCTCTTCGACCGTAATCGGGTTCTCGAACTCGATGTTGACTGACTCGGAATGGCCGACGAACACGGGAACGCGAACGCACGTCGCTGTCAGCTTGATCTTCGGGTCGAGGATCTTTTTGGTCTCGACCAGCATTTTCCACTCCTCTTTCGTGTAGCCGTCCTCCATGAAGGCGTCGATATGAGGAATGCAATTGAAGGCGATCTGCTTGGTAAATTTCTTGGGCTCCTGTTCGCTCCCGGGCACATACTTGCCCTTGGTCTGGTGCCACAGTTCGTCCATGCCTTCCTTGCCGGCGCCCGACACCGATTGATAGGTGGACACCACGACGCGCGTGATCTTGGCCACATCATGCAGCGGCTTCAAAACGACGACGAGCTGCGCCGTCGAGCAGTTCGGGTTGGCGATAATGCGCTTCTTGGTGAACCCACGCACAGCCTCGGCATTCACCTCGGGCACGATTAACGGCACGTCTTGGTCATAGCGCCAGCACGACGAGTTATCGATCACCACGCATCCGGCGGCGGCAATCTTCGGGCTCCATTCCTTGGACACGGCCGAACCCGCCGACATCAAGCAGATATCGACGCGGCGCCAGTCGAACGTCGCCAGGTCCTGGCATTTGAGGGTGTCTTCACCGTAGGACACCTCCAAACCGACGGAACGGCGTGAGGCGATGGCATGTACGGCGTCGGCGGGGAATTGCCGCTCGGCCAGCACATTGAGAATTTCCCGACCCACGTTGCCCGTGGCCCCGACAATTGCGACCCTATAGCCCATCTGGCGCGTCCTCTTCAGGTCAAGCAGTGAAGGCAATCCGGCCCCGCTGCGGCACATGAGTGCGAACCGGTGAAATAAGGGTTGGCGTGCAGCGCATCAAGCGCAAAGTCGACCCCGGCCGGACCGCCCACCGACCTTGGCATGTCGGGAGGGGGGAGCCGTCACTTTTTCTCGATAGGTAGCCCGGCGGGCGTCCCACAATTACCGCTCAATCGAACGCCGCATCGCTCAGGTTGGAAAACACGGCTCGCTCGTTCAAAATTCGATCGAATGCAGCGTCGGCGCGGGGAGCGACGGTGTCGGCAACATGACGTGCGGTCTCGATCAGGCCATCGTAGAATCCGACCTCACCGTCCCCGGCGTCCGTCATCGCCCGGGCTGCCGCCGTCGCCTGCCACACCCACATCCAAAGGAACACGATGGCGCCCGTGGCTTCCATGTAATCTGCGGCGAAGGCGAGCTGGCGGCGGCTTCCCTCGCGACCTTTCAACTCCGCAAGATGCGTGGTGGCCCGATCGAGCCGGCTTGCAAGGCCACCGATCCGGCTGCTGACTGCGGTCAAGTCGGCGCGGCTCGCATCTTGAACGGTACGCGCCACCTCTGCTTGGAACAACGTCAACGCCCGTCCGCCGTCCATTGCCACCTTGCGGCCGAGCAAATCGATCGCCTGGATGCCGTTGGTTCCTTCGTGAATGGGATTGAGCCGGTTGTCGCGATAATACTGCTCGACGGGATGATCGCGCGTGTAGCCCGCGCCCCCCAACACTTGCACGGCGTTTGAGTTGGCCAGAAGTGTCTCCTCCGACATCCAAGCCTTGAAGACGGGCGTCAGATAATCGAGGAGCATGGCCGCATCGACGCGCGCGCACGGCGTCGCCGCCGCCTTCTTCAGGTCTGCGAGCTTGGCGAGGTAGAGCGCCAGTGCGATCCCACCCTCGGCCGCCGCCTTCTGCTGCAAGAGCATGCGCCGCACATCGGCATGGGCGATCAGCGGGATCTGCGGCGCAGCTGGATCCTTGTCATCCGGGCCGCGACCTTGCAGGCGTTCCCGCGCATAGCCGAGACTATGGCGGTAGCCCGCACTCGCATGGGCGACAGCGCCCATCGACACGCCGATCCGCGCCTCGTTCATCATCGTGAACATGCAGGCCAGCCCCCCGCCCGCGCGGCCCACCAGTTCCCCGATCGTTTCGCCACCTTCGCCCACGTTCAGCACCGTATTGACGGTGCCCCGCTGCCCCATTTTGTGGTTCAGCCCGGCGAGCGCAATGTGGTTGCCCGCAGTTGCGCGACCGGCGGCGTCGAGACGTTTGCGCGGCACGACGAACAGGGAAATGCCGCGCACGCCTTTGGGCGCACCTTCAATTCGCGCCAGCATCATATGCACGATATTCTCGACCAGATCGTGATCGCCACCCGAGATCCACATCTTGGTCCCGGTGAGAGCGTAGCGCCCATCCGGCAACGCCCGCGCCGTCGTCGCGATGTCGCCCAAGGACGAGCCCGCCTGCGGCTCCGACAGCGCCATCGTTCCGAAAAACCGCCCTTCGAGCATGGGCGCCATCCAGCGAGCTTTCTGCTCGGCCGTGCCGTGTTGATCGAGCAGCTCGGCGGCGCTCATCGTCAACATGGCGTAATTGGCGATCGACACGTTCGCCGCTTGAAACCACAAGAACGCCGCATTGCCAATCGTGCGCGGCAGGCCCAAACCACCTGCACCTCCCTCTGCGGCCATGGCGAAAAACCCGGCGTCGCGAAATGCAGCGAGTGCGGTTCCAATGTCACCGGGAAGTACGGCCCGACCGTTCTCGATGCGCGGCTCGTGGGCATCGAGTTTGGCGTAACTCGCCAGAAACTGCTCGCGCGCCACCTTCTCGGCCGTCTCGAGCATCGCCTGCGCGCTTTGGCGATCATGCTGCGCGAATGGGGCCAATTGGAACAGCTCTTCGGCCCGCAAAACTTCCCACAACACGAACGCCAGATGACGAGGATTGAGGAGCGTGGTCATGGCAGGCCTCCCATGTCGATCGCCACGTCAGCGTGCCTTTTCCAAGAACGCGTCGAGTTCCGCCTTATTGGGGAGGCCGGCACGGCTGCCCAGCCGGGTGCATTCCATCGCCGCCACCGCGCTCGCAATCCGCGCGCACTCCGCAACCGGGCGACGTTCGGCCAGCGCCAATGCAAAGGCCCCGTGAAAGGCATCCCCCGCCCCGGTGGTGTCGACGACGCTCACCTCGAAACCCGGCTGGCGACAGAGCGTGCCGCCCGGTTCGAGCCACGTATATCCCTCTCGCCCGAGCGTCACACCGGCATGCCGCACACCGTGTTCGAGGACGACACTCAACCGTTCAGCATCCGTGCCACCGGGCGCAAACTCGCGCAGAGCGGGCGCCGAAAAAATCACATAATCGACCTGTTTGAGAAGCCCCGGCAGAGCCTCGCGTGCGCCCAGGTCTGCGTCGAGCACGGTCGGCACGCCAGCCTTTCGGGCGGCGCGAAACACGGCCCGTGTCCCCTCGAGCCAACGCACATCCGCCAGCACCACATCAGCGCCCGTCACCCGTTCTAACGGCAGCCAGCTCGTCCCCGAGGGAATGGCCGCATCGCGCAGGCCTACGATTAATCGCTCACCGGCGTCATCGACGATGATTGCTGACGTCGAGGATCGCGCCTCCTCGAAGGCCTGCACATAACGAACATCGACTTTCTCGGCTTTGAGGCCCGCGCGGATCGTAGCGCCCGAGTTGTCGTCGCCCGTTCGGCTCCAGAGTTCGGCGCGCCCGCCCAGCCTGGCGATCGCGACGGCGGCATTGGCCGCCATGCCGCCACCGACCTCGATCCCTTCGATCGCGCGGACCTTCGTCGGGGCCGTCGGAAACGCCTCGACCCGGTAGATCCGGTCTAGAGCCGCATGGCCGACGATGATCGCACGCTTGCCGGCCATTGGAGAGCCTCGGGGTTCGATATCACGCAACTCGACAGGTGAAGTCGCCAAGGAGATCGGCGATCGGCGCGGACCTTATGTCGAAATGACGCCGATATGAAGTCGATCGTCATGGCGGCGGCCCCTCACGGCTGGCTTTGGTCCGTGCGAGATCAAAAACTCGTCAAGGGTCAGGTGAGATTGTCGAGATCGTTACGCAGGGGTTCAACTGCCCGCCAACGCCGTAAATTCTCGAGGAAGATGTCGAAGATGGCTTCATTCTGGCCCAACGAGTGGCTGGTCGTATGGGGCGAGATCATTACATTGGAGATCTCCCACAGGGGCGACAATGGATCGAGCGGTTCACGCTCGAACACGTCCAGAAAGGCCCCCGCGAGATGGCCACTCTGTAACGCCGCAATCAGGTCGGCTTCGACGCAGATCTGGCCTCGCGCCACGTTGATCACCACAGCACCTGCCGGCATGGCGGCGAATACGCGGGCATCGGCCAACTTGTCGGTGAGCGGCGACGCCGGGCAACATAGGATCAGACAATCGGCTTTGGGTAAAACGTCGTGTAAGCGATCATAGGTAATCGTCTGGTCGCAGACCTCGACCGGCTCGGCTGCGCGGCGCACACCAATGACGGTCATGCCCAGCACCTTCAACAGCACTGCCAACTTTCTCCCGATCGGCCCCAGTCCGACCATCACCGCACATTGTCCGGCGAGATCACGCGGCGAGCGCTCTCCCAACCGTGGCTCCCACGCGTGCCGCCGTTGCGCATCGGCCAGCAGCGGAAATCTCCGGTTCAACGCGATCAGCGCACCCAACGTGCTGTGAGCCACGGTGACCGATGTCGCGCCCGATGCCGTGGTGACCTTGACGCCGCGTTCGCGCAGTTCGCGATAAATCGGCCGTTCAGCCCCGGCGGGGTGGATCTGCAGCCATTTCAAATTGGGCGCGCTGCGCAGCAAACCTTCGAAGAGCCGCAGCTCGCTCGTCGGATTGCCCCGGCTCGAATTGCCCGTCACCTCCCGTGTCATGAACGCAATGGTGGCATCGCACGGTCCCCCACACGCGACCGCATCTTCCGCCGTGAGGAACCGCAGCGCGCCTGGCGGCACGGCGGCCTCGATGCGTTTCCCCCACACACGCAAAGCGGTAGCGGACAGCAGCAGGGTTGTCGGGCTGGATGTTATCATGTTGATTGCTTGGTGGATCACGATGGCGTGGCCCGCCGACCATGCAACGCCAAAGGCGGCCGCGTCCAGCACCACCGCCGCGATGTGCAGAGAGCCCCGATGACCAACCAGTCTCTTACGCCCGACTCGATCCGCCAGACGCATGCCCGCATCCGCACCCACATCCGCAGGACGCCGATCATCGAAATTGATGCCTCGGAGCTGGGATTGCCACCCTTCCCGCTCGCCCTCAAACTCGAGTCGATGCAGCATACCGGCTCGTTCAAAACGCGCGGCGCATTCGCGAGCCTGCTGGGTGAGCCCGTGCCGAACGCGGGCGTGGCCGCAGCATCGGGCGGCAATCATGGCGCGGCCGTCGCTTACGCCGCGAACGTGCTCGGGCACAAAGCGCGCATTTTCGTCCCCACTATCTCGTCACCCGCGAAAATCGATCGCATCCGCAGCTACGGCGCCGACCTCGTTGTCCAGGGCGACCGCTATGTTGACGCCCTAGCCCACTGCGAGGCCTACGTGAAGTCGTCTGGCGCACGCCAAATCCACGCCTACGATCAACCCTCCACTCTCCTCGGCCAAGGCACCCTGGGCCTCGAGATCGAAGCCGATCTGCCCGCACTCGACAGCCTGCTCGTCGCAGTGGGAGGTGGCGGTCTCATCGGCGGCATCGCTGCGTGGTATGGCGGTCGCATCAAAATCATCGCCGTCGAGCCGGAGGGTGCGCCATCGTTCTCCATGGCGCTTGCCGCAGGCAAACCCGTTGATGCGCCACAAGGCAGCATCGCGGCCGACTCCCTCGCGCCGCTCCAGGTGGGCCAGTTGATGTTCCCGATTGCCCAGGCGCACACCCAATCCGTTCTGGTGACGGATGATGCGATCCGCTCGGCTCGCGCTCTATTGTGGGACCGGCTACGCGTCGTCTCCGAGCCCGGCGGCGCCGCCGCCCTGGCAGCGCTCATATCCGGCGGCTATCGCCCCTCGACCGGAGAGCGCGTCGGCGTTCTGGTCTGCGGCGGCAACACCACGGCTGTCGACTTCACCCGCTGAGCCTCAGATACCTTGCCCCTCGACTTCCCGCTTGAGCTCGTCGACGACGCCTTTGGCGCCGGGAAAGAACGGGTTCACATCCATCAACTGGCGCATGACACGCAGCGCGCCGGGCTTGTTTCCGGTATCGCGCCAAATCTGGGCGAGGCCTTCCAAGGCTTTGAAATGGTTGGGCTCCAGCGCCAAGACGCGCCGCAGATCACCAACGGCCTGTTCGAACCGATTCTGCGTGAAATTGAGGTAGGCGCGGCGATTGAACCCCTCGGCATAATCAGGGGCCAATGCCACCACCTGATCGAGCAGCTTTTCCGCCTTTTCGAACTTCTTTTCCGTGATCGATTTTGCGGCCCGCTCCATCAGCAGATTGACTGTGTCGCTACCGGAAACCAACCAGAGCCGTTCGATGCGCTCAGTTGTTTTTTTGGCCTGGGCCTCGTCATCAGCGGTGGCGAGATGGGCATAGAGGTCGCCGAGCAGGCGCACCTTTTCCTCCGCCGTCTTCGGCACTCGATCCAGGGGATTGCGCGGCGCGGGCGCAGGCCTCTGTGGGCCAGTCGACGGAGGGGTTTCGACGGCGGGCGGCGCGGGTTGCGGCGCCTGGGCTGCCACGGGGCCGGTCAGCGCCAAAGTCGCGCACGCTATCAAGCAACCGGTGACACGCCACAGCCGGCCGTTATGCAAAAGGGTGCTCATGTCACCGAGTGTAACGCGGGAAATCCGTGGCG
>JANOKV010000410.1:0-1793 GCA_031419415.1 Hyphomicrobiales bacterium
GCAGCACGCGGGCAGCTCCAGGCGATCGCGCGCGCGACCGGCGGGACATATTTCGACGCGCCGGTCGGGCCGGAATTGCCCGAGACGCTGAAACAAGCGCTGAATGCCTGCAAGGCCCGCGTCGTAACTCTGCCGCCGAAATCGCAACCCGGCAAGCTGCGCACCACGTCGGCGACCTGGCTTTCATCGCACGCCGTGCTCAACGCCGAGACCGGCCAGAAAGTCGGCGAGTTCAACAGCTCGCATCGGGAGATCGTACTTCCAGCGGGTATCTACGAGGTGAAATTCGGACCGGCAAGCTGGAAGGGCATCGAGGTACGCTCTGGTGAGACCACCACGATCGACCCGGGAATCCTCAAGGTCGAGGTTGATAACCCCAGCGTGCATGTCAACGCGAGCGTGGTCGATACGGAGACCGGCGAGACGCATGGTGGGTTCACCCCGGTGTCGACGTCGGTGACCCTGATGCCCGGCGTCTATGACCTGCGCTTCGCCAAGACCGACTGGCGCTTCATCAAAGTCGATGGCGGCAAGACCACCACGCTGCGGCCGGCAGCGGTCATCCTCGTGGAGGGTCTGAAGTGGAAGACGGCGCGGGTGACCACGCAGGACGGCAAAGAGGTCGCCGACTTCAACGCGGTCCGATGGCGGGCAGCGCTGCCGCCGGGCGATTACATCGTCGAAGTGGACGGCAGCAAAATTCCCTTCCTGGCGACGGATGGCGAGATCCTCGAAGTGAAGCCGCAGTGAGTGAGTGGCGCAAGGAGAGCTGTGGTGGGACTGCCTGTCGCATCTGTGATTGCGGGGTTTACGGGAGCAGCCACTTTTGCGGCTCTTCATCCGGTCCCGGCGCCGACCGCGCCATGGCGGCTTCGGGTCACAAGCGTTGGTCGAACCCCATCATACGACGTGAAGCGACCGAGGGAACAGCGGAAATTCACGACCGGATGTTCATGTTTGGTCCACGATGTCGGACACTTAGAGTGCTTTCGTGTAGTGACGTCTTGTCGTTCGGATGACACGACATCTCACCCGGCTACGATCCCGACGCGCCTCAGGTTGCCATCGTGCTCGCCGCCGTCAAGACCAAGCCTGCGGCGGCCCTGAAGGGGGCCGTTCTTGACGGCGGCTGCGCGCAACGGCGATCACGTTCTGCAGGCCGGGACGAGAAGATGTCTCGGCCGAACCAGAAGATGGGATGGGGTGCAACAAGGCGTATGGCCAGCTTCCAATCCTCGGGGGCTGACGCGGCCGAGGATCGTTCCTCTACGGCAGCCGGCCAACGCAAGCGGAAAGCCGCAGAACAAGACGCGGGCTTGTTTCCGATCACCGTGGGGCTGGCGCCTGCGGGGATCGCTTTGCTCCGGCAACAGACCCGCGAACCCAGAGAAGCGGCCCGCAACGCGCGACCGGGTGCGCGTCGTCGCGGAACAGGAGTGCGCTCGCTCTGCCGAGCGAGTGGGAAATATTACAAGCCCCAAGCAGTGTTACAGCCCCAACATACGTAACATATCCGAGGGGAGCTGTTTCGGGCTCTCGTGAACCGAGCCGACGTCGGAAATCGCGTGTCGTCTCGGCCGGTCGGCGTCGATCCCGGCTACCGCCGCCACGGCGGCGGGACATCATCAGGCGGCAGCGCGCTCATCTGTTCACGCGCACTCTCCCGTGCACCGCGTTACATCCGTTGATGAGCATCCATGCGGTCAGCCTGTTCGTCCCGTCGCCCCTGGCGCGCGCACCAGCAAGAACAGCCAACGTCAGCAAAGCTCACGCGACCGATCAGCCGAAGGCGA
>JANOKV010000411.1:0-3947 GCA_031419415.1 Hyphomicrobiales bacterium
CGTACGCCAAACGGATCGTTCGAGAGGCGCGACGGGCGGCGGGCTTGTCGGAGCACGTCACCATGACGGCGTGCCGGCACGGCGGCATGACTGAGCTGGGCGACGCCGAATTGACCGAACAGGGCGGCATGAGCCTGTCGGGGCACCGCTCGCCCGATGCTGCTCGCGGCTACGTCAAGAAGACCGACATCCAGCGCCTTGCCGCCGCCCGAAAGCGGCGAGCTTGGGTGACGAAATTAGAACACGCCCGGAACGAGAGTCAGAATGAGACCCCGATACGCGAGTCAGAATGACGCCGATGAGAACGTTTGTTCTCATTACAAGCCATTGATCTGAAATTCGAATGATTGGCGCGCCGGGAAGGATTCGAACCCACGACCCCCAGATTCGTAGTCTGGTGCTCTATCCAACTGAGCTACCGGCGCGTTTGCTTCGAGGGGTCGATGGACCCTCATCTGAGGCGGGCAAACTCTTAGTGGGTTGCGGGAGTGATTGCAAGGCTTTGTCAGCTTGCAAAAAGAGGCGTCGCAGACCGGGCAGCCGAGGCTGCTCTGGTCGCCATTTCCAGTCTGATGCGGGGCGAAAGCTTTCGGCCAAATCGCCCCACCAGCGCAGATAGACACCGCGACCCGCGTGCGCCCCACGCAATCCCGCGCCGAAGCGGAGGCACGCCTTGAAATCCTCCGGGTCCCGCGCTAGGAGCGTGCCTTCGGGCACACGGGTCGCGAGCGGTGGGACGACATGATCGGCAAAACCGTCGAATTCTTGATCCGGCACGCTGTCATCATCGTTCCTTTGGTGCTGCTCGCGCTTCTCGTCATTTCGTCGTCGGTGCGCACGGGCGCCCGCTTCGTCCTCCGGTTCATCGCCCGGCCACTGCTGCTGCTCGCCGTCGTCGCGCTGGTCTACGATGGAACGCGCACATTGGCGGGGGGATCGGGGCTGGTTCTCACGTCGCTCACCGAACATTGGCTGGCCTTTTCTCCGCGCAGCATGACAACCGTGCAGGGGTTCATCACCCGCACGATCTCGCCCGGGGCCTGGGACGGTGGCGTGTTGCGGGTGTTTGGGCTCCCGGCTTGGCTCGTCGTCGGCGCACTGGGCCTGCTGTTGGGCTGGCTCGGGCGCAAACCGCAGCGCGCAAAGGTGTTCATCAATTGATGGTGCAGCCTCGCCGTTGCGTGCCCGGGCCTGACAGGATTGTCATGTGGCATCGGTAACGAGATCGGTTAAACTCCACCTCACCCGAAACCGAGGTCAGCCCGAGGTCCACTCATGTCCTTCTTTCGCAGAAAGCCTGCAATGCCCGATGCCTCCAGCGCCCTGAAGGGCCGCGAGCAGGCCATTGCCACCGCCAAGACGCATTTCCTCAACGGCCGCGACTTGAAGGGGCCTTACCCCGACGGATTGGAGCAAGCGATCTTCGGCTTGGGCTGTTTCTGGGGCGTTGAGCGCAAATTCTGGGAAATGGACGACGGCATCTGGGTCACCGCCGTCGGCTATGCGGCGGGGATTACCCCCAATCCCACTTACGACGAGGTGTGCTCCGGCATGACGGGCCATAACGAAGTGGTACTCGTCGTGTTCGATCCCAAGGCCGTCTCTTATGACAAACTGCTGAAGACGTTTTGGGAAAATCACGACCCGACGCAGGGCATGCGGCAAGGCAACGACGTCGGCACACAGTATCGCTCCGGCATCTACCCGACATCGCCCGCCCAGCGCGCAGCGGCCGAGGCCAGCAAAGAGGTGTTCCAGGCGGCGCTCACCATGGCCCGCTATGGCGCCATCACCACCGAGATCGTGGATGCTGGGCCGTTCTATTTCGCCGAGGATTACCACCAGCAGTACCTCGCCAAAGTCCCGCACGGCTACTGCGGCATGGGCGGCACGGGCGTCACGTGCGCCATCGGCACGGGCGTCAAGCAGGACGCCTAGAACCGATGACACGTCGGTTGGGTTCACGGCCACTGGCCGCGACCCGTTATTTCTCAGCACATGACAGGTGTCGGGTCGCGCTGCGCACGACCCCACAATCGGCGGACTCGGCAGCAGGGTGAGGCCGTCCCAATGCCGTTGGGGCCTCACGCGGGCGGCTGGTCGATAGCGTCGTTGCCTCGCGCATGACGGTGTGGCGCGACTGCGAACGCCTGACGGCGCGTGATGCGAATTGCTCGCTTGCCGCTGCAAACGCCGGCTGATACCTTTTTTCAAATAATGATCGCATCAGACGATCCACGCCGGGAGGCACATGAAGGCTGCTCCGATCCAGTATCTGCGCGCGCAGTCGCTCGCCGAAGTCCTGGCGTGGTATGGCAAGAGCGGTGTGCGGCTGCTGGCCGGCGGCCAGAGCCTCCTCGCCTCACTGGCATTCCGCCTGTCGGAGCCTGACACTCTCCTGGATATCTCGCGCGTCGCAGAACTGCGCGGCATCTCGCGCTCCGCCGACGGCGGCATTCGGATCGGCGCTCTGACGACGCACACGCACCTGGGCCGCGATCCCCTCGTGCGCGCCCATGCGCCGCTTCTCATCGAGGCCATTCCGCTCATCGCGCATCCCGCCATCCGCAATCGCGGCACGATCGGCGGCTCGCTCGCCTATGCTGATCCCGCAGCGGAACTGCCCGCATGCTGCGTGGCGCTCGGCGCGTCGATCATTACCGTCAGCGCGCGCGGCGAGCGGCGCATTCCGGCAGCGGCGTTCTTCACGGGACTGTTCGAGACTGCATTGGCCGACGACGAGCTGATCCTTGCCGTGGAAACGCCGGCGGCTGCCCCCGGCGAGCGAACGACGATCCTGGAACTCGCCCGACGCAATGGCGATTACGCGATGGCCGGACTTGCCGCTCGCCGGTCCGTCGACCATCTCCGCCTCGTCTTTTTCGGTGTCGGCGCGACGCCGGTCGACGCGCGCGAAGCGGCAATGGCGTTGGGCGTTGGCCCGTGGTCGCCTGCAGCGATCGCGGCGGCTCAGGCCGCGCTCGACCGCGACCTCGATCCACCCGAAGACGTGCACGGCAGCCCCGCGTTCAAGCGGCATCTGGCGCGCATTCTGCTCGGGCGCGCGCTGGCGCGGCTCGATCCGACACCCGAGGCCCACCCGCGATGACGAGCGAGATCGACGTCACACTCACCGTGAACGGCGAGCGCATCACGCGCCGCGTCGAAGCCCGCCGACACCTCGTCGATTTCCTGCGGCTCGACCTCCAACTCATGGGCACGCGGACCGGCTGCGAGCACGGCTCGTGCGGCGCTTGCACCGTGCGCATCGACGGCGCCCTCGCGCGCGGCTGCCTCGTCCTTGCTGCGAGCCTCGAGGGATCGACCGTCGACACCATCGAGGGACTGTCGGACTCGGGCGAGATCCGCGATCTGCAAGAGGCCTTCATCGCGCGCAACGCCACCCAGTGCGGGTATTGCACCCCGGGCATGCTGCTGACGGCGGCAGATCTTCTGGCATCGGCAGCCATCGCGCGGGTCGTGCCCTCACGCGAGGACATCCGCGACCACATCTCCGGTAACTACTGCCGCTGCACCGGCTATCAGGCCATCGTCGATGCCGTCGAGACCGTGGCCAAGGCGAGGGAGGCCGCCCGATGAACGATGTCATCGATCCGCGCTCGGTCGACCGGCCCAACTCTTACATCGGCAAGTCGGTGCCTCGGCCCAATGCGCGCAAGCTGGTCGAGGGGCGCGGGCAATACGTCGATGATCTGCTGCTGCCGCGCATGTTGCACGTGGCCTTCGTGCGCAGCCCGCATGCGCACGCCCGCATTGGCCCCATCGATGCGCGCGCCGCGCTGGACACGCCGGGCGTTCTACGCGTTTTCACAGGCGCCGACCTTGCCCCGCATTGCGAGCCTTGGGTTGCGGTTCTGGCCCATCTGAAGGGCATGAAATCAGCGCCACAGCTCCCGCTACCGTTGACGACGGCCACCTGGGCGGGA
>JANOKV010000412.1:0-6928 GCA_031419415.1 Hyphomicrobiales bacterium
CGCTGGGCACGGGCCATGCGATGAAGGCGCTCAACAACTACGTCTCGGCGGCGGGCTTGGTGGCGACTGCCGAAGCCCTAGTCGTCGGCCAGCGCTTCGGATTGGCGGGCGAGACGATGGTCCAAGTGCTCAATGCATCAACTGGCAAAAACAACACCACCGAAAATAAAGCCGCGCGCTACATGCTGAGTCACGCCTTCAACTCGGGCTTTGCCCTGGCGTTGATGGACAAAGACGTGGGCATGGCCAATCGCCTGGCCGAAGAGCTCGGCATCGAGGCCGCTGAATTGGGCTTCATGACGAAGCTGCTCGGCAAAATATTGGCGGAGTTGGGCGCGAACGCCGATCACACCGCCGTTTACGACTATGCCGAACGTAAGGCTGGATTGAAAACCTAACGCCTTCGGGCTTGGCCGGGACAATCTGCGTCGTCATCCCGGCCAGGCCGTTATTCTTGGAACACGGCCCTTGCCGCCGAGTTGAAACCCTTGTTCGGGTTCTTGGCGCAATACTCCCCGAAGCTCTTCATTTTGCTTCCGAGGTCGTCGAAGTCGAATGACGTGTCGTTGTCGTTGGCGGCGTACCAACCGGCGAGACACAGGATGGAGGCGGCCGTCTGGTTGTCCATCTCGGACTTGACGACGCTGCACTTCAACGTGGAGACATCGACGGCATCCTTCGATGGCTTGGGCGCATTCTTGCCGGAGAATTTTTCCGAGGCCGTGACGAGGCCGATTTTAGGATTGCTTTTGCAGAAGTCGCCGAGTTTTTCGACGTAGCCCTCGAGGGCGGCGAAATCTATGACGGGGCCGTTGTCCTGCGGGGCGTTGAAGCCGTACAACCACAACATCAGCACACCCATTTTTTCGGCGGCCTTGTCCTTGCCGGCGTCAGCACCCGACGTCTTGGTGAAGAGCTTCTTGTCAGAGCCGGACGCTGCTTCGGCAGTATCCATCAATTCCTTGCACGTGATGGTCGAAACGTCGACGCTTTCAGCGTTGCTTGGCAGGGCCGAGGCGAAAGACAGGGCCGCAGTGGCCGCCGCGATCTTAAGAAAACGCATCATAGGCTCGTATCCTCTCGAGAATGTCCATGCCGCAAGCCGCGACGGACGGTGTGATCTGATCTTTCGAGCATCGATTGTGCGCCCCAGACGCCCTCTCGACAGTGGCACAGACCCTAACGCATGCCGCCTAAATGATCGTTATTCAAACCAAACCAATATGTTACCGTGTGTCCTAACTTGACGCGGGGCCGCAGGCCAAAAATCGGGCACGGGTGATTGAGTGTCTGGTCACAAGCCTTGAGATTGAATGCCCATGGCGCGGGCAGCGGATAACGCCGGGCCCTATAGTCGGCGGATGCTCAGACGAGGGAAAGACGACGTCGATGCGGGTCATTACACAAATCGCCAACGACGATCTTCGCGCCGCGCAAAAGATGGCGCAGGTCGCTGAAGCGTGCGGCTTCGATTCGGTCGTGACGGCGGAGAATGCGCACTCGTGCTTCTTGCCGCTGGGAGTGGCCGCCCTGGTGACGGAGCGCATTCAATTGGGTACGGCCGTGGCCATGGCGTTCCCGCGTTCACCGACCATCACTGCGCACACGGCTTGGGACCTGCACAAGGCGTCGCACGGGCGGTTCTATCTGGGGCTCGGCTCGCAAGTAAAAGCGCATAACGAGCGTCGCTTCGGCGTGCCGTGGTCGGCTCCGGCGCCGCGCATGCGCGATTATGTGGGCGCGCTGCGGGCGGTCTGGCGGGCGTGGGAGACGGGTGAAAAGCTCGACTTCCATAGCGATACCTACAACCTGACGCTCATGACGCCGAACTTTTCCCCCAAGCCAACGGGCCTGCCGCCCATTCCAATTTCAATCGCCGCCGTCGGCCCCGGAATGCAGCGGCTCGGCGGCGAGGTGGCCGACGGCGTGCGCCTGCACCCCTTCTCGACGCGACGTTATCTGGCGGAGGTTTCGAGCGTGCGCATCGCCGAAGGGATCGCGCGGGGCGGTCGGGATCGGCGCAACGTGGAGGTCATCGCAGGGGGCTACGGTTTCATCGGTACGGGACGCAATGAGGAAGCGGTCGCCAAGGCGCGCGCCTATGTGCGTTTCCGGATCGCGTTTTATTGCTCGACGCGCGACTATTGGGACGTGCTGCGCCTACATGATCTCGTCTGGCTCGGCGAGCGGGTGAACCCCTTGCCGCGCCAGGGTCGCTGGAGCGAAATGGCCGAGCAGATCCCTGACGAGATCGTCGACCTGTTCGCCACGGTGACTGATTACGATGCGCTGCCCGGGGCCCTAGAAAAACGTTATGGCGGCTATGCCGACACGGTGCTGCTCCAGATCGGCCCGGACGAGGACGTCGACCGCCTGTCGGCTTGCGTCAAAGCCATCCAGCGCATCCCAACGCCGTTCGAGCGGTATTCAGTGGCCGCGTGATGCGGCTCCCTCACGCTTTTCCCAGAACTCGGCCGGCGACCGCATCTAGTTTCGCCAGCAATGCGGGATCACGCGCTTCGGGCGGTGTGATGATGGCAACGTCCAGCGCCCGGTCGGAGCCGACGGGACACACCGGGTGTTCCCGAGGAAAGTCTCGCGCCAGCCGTGTGACGAGGCGCTGCGCTTTTTCGACGTTGCCTTTGAGGACGCGGATTACCTCGGCTACGTCGACGTGCGCGTGGTCGGGATGCCAGCAATCGTAATCGGTGACCATGGCGACGGTGGCGTAGGTGAGCTCGGCTTCCCGAGCGAGCTTGGCCTCGGGAAGGTTGGTCATGCCGATGACATCGCAGCCCCATTGCCGATAGAGGTTGGATTCGGCGCGCGTCGAAAACTGCGGTCCCTCGATAACCATGTAGGTGCCGCCGCGCGAGTGCGCGATGTTTTCGGCCGTAGCGGCATTGGCAATCGCGTCGACGAGAACTGGACTGATCGGATCGGCAATCGAGACGTGGGCCACGCAGCCGGTACCAAAGAAGCTCTTCTCGCGCGAGAATGTGCGGTCGATGAACTGATCGACGAGGACGAAGTGGCCCGGCGGGTACTGCTCCTTGAGCGAGCCACAAGCCGAAATTGAAATCAGGTCCGTAACTCCCGCCCGCTTGAGAGCGTCGATATTGGCGCGGTAATTGATGTCCGACGGCGACGTGCGGTGTTGGCGGCCATGGCGTGGCAGAAAACGAACGGGCAGGCCATCGACCTCCGCAAATAAAATGTCGTCTGATGGGGCCCCCCAGGGGCTCGGAACCGATTGCCAACGCGGGTTCTCGAACGCCGGCAGATCGTAGAGGCCGCTGCCTCCCATGATTCCGAGAACCGATCGTGTCATGCTGTTTGCCTCGCGAAGAGTCGAGTGAGCGTGGCTCACCATAGCAAAAGGGCGCGCCACATGCTGGCACGCCCTTCGATTAACACGCTAGGCGATCTCAGATGTCGCTATCGCCGTCGCCGCCGGAATCCCAACCCGAATCGGAATCACTCGAGTCATAGGAAGAGGACGGTTCTTCGTTGGCCACCTCGTACGGTGAGGCCTCCTGCGTCGGCGTCGACGCACTCTGGTTTGGCTCGGCGGCTTGGGCCTTGGCCCCGCCGCTGTTCATCATATCGCGAATCGCGCCGGCCGCGAGCATACCGCCCGCGACACCGGCAGCCGTCGTCATCGCGGAGCGCATGAAACCACCACCAGCGGCTTGCTGAGGCTGTTGCTGACCATACCCGCCTTGCTGCGGCTGGCCGTAGCCACCCTGCTGCATTGGCGCACGGTTCTGCTGGCCACCCCAGGGCGAGCCTGAACCCGCCGGCTGCTGGTAGCGTTGACCCGTTGCGGGCACGCTGCCTTCGCGCTGCTGTGGCTTTGCTCCGCCAAACAGACCACCCAAGAAGCCACCCGAAGCCGGGCGCTGCTGCGGCTGGAGCTGAGCGATATGATCTTCGAGTTCACGCACGCGCGCTTCGAGGTCCTCGATCCGGTATCCAGCCTCTTGCAGGGCGTTTTCCTGCACGAGTACGGATTGCACCATCTTGTAAGAGGCATCGGGCGTGGCGCGGACAGACTGATTGATCAGAGCCTCCGCATCCCGGTCTTTTTCGCTGAGGCCTGTGCTGCGCATGCGCTCGAACAGGTCGCCGATCAACTGCCGTTCTTCGGGGGTCATGCTTTCGTCTCTCCCTTTGAGAAGCTGTGTTGCAGCATATGTTATTGGCCGACCTATGACGCAATAGCCGGCGTGGGTAAATTCAACTTGAACGCGGACCAGTTCAGAACACGGCCCCTCGGGCAGCGACAGGCCAAATCGTCTCGACGCGAGCCGACGACGTCCCCATCCCACGAATGCCGATATACCAATCATGCAGATTGACAGTGGGATCGCAATGGCCGGGAATAAGGCGGACTTTGTCACCCAAACAAGGTCTGATATTACAAGCACTTACGTTTAGGGTCCCGTGCTCGTCGGACGGACGCTCGAAAATGGCGCCGGCCAAATCGGGAACATCGGGCACACCGGTATCGAAAGAGAGGGCCTTTAGGCCCGCATCTACGACGGCCCGTTCGGGGATTGGCGTGCTCATGACGGTCGCCCAAACGAACAAAGCGTGTTCGAAAACGTCGTAGCGGCCGCCGTCGGCGCGTTTGTTGCGGGCGTAATCGGCATCCATGAAGATGTAGGACCCAGCCTGTAGCTCGTTATAGACGCCGCTGGCCGCCTCGATATCGAATGTTCCCGTGCCGGCTCCCCCAACCGTCTCGCAGCCCAATCCGGCCCTCTCGAGCGCGCGTACGGTGAGGCGCGTCTTGTCGATGGCGTCTGCGATCGCGATCCGGCGTTCCTCGACCGTACGCATGTGCTGAGCGCGCCCGTGGTAGGACTGTAGCCCCGCAAAGCTCAATCCTTGCTCGCGTCCGATCTGCTCCGCCAGCGCCACTGCGGCCGGTCCAGGCACGACGCCACAGCGATTGCCGCCCACATCGATCTCGACCAAAGCGCGCAGCGTAATCCCGGCTTTGCGCGCCGCCGCCCCCAATGCCTCCACAGCTTCGGCATTGTCTACCGCGACCATCACGCGCGCCTGATGGGCGAGTGCGGCCAGCCGGTCGAGCTTCCGGTGGCCAACGACTTCGTTGGAGACGAACACGTCGGGGATACCGCCCTCGACCATGGCTTCTGCTTCGGAGACCTTCTGGCAACACAAGCCGATCGCGCCCAACGCCATCTGTTTGAGGCCGATCACGGGTGATTTGTGCGTCTTTGCATGCGGGCGCAGACGCACGCCGGCCTTTTTTACCGCCGCCGCCATGGTCGCGAGATTACGCTCGAAAGCATCCAAATCGACGAGTAGGGCCGGCGTGTCGACCTCGTCGAGCGCCATTCCGGGATGGGCAGGGGGCAGCTTGGGCATCGATCGGCTCCTCGTTCGAGACGCGTAGGGGGAGCTTAATGCCCTGCCTCATGCGCGTCGAGGCGGGAGCGAAAACTGGCAATTCAAAACGCTGGATTCTTGACAACAGCGCCGCGGCAGGTGCGCGACGCTGTTGTTGATCGATGAACCGTGAGGCGATCAGATCAAGCCTGATCGGCGCTTTCTTGCGACGGGCCGCGATCCGGGGCGTCGTAATCACCGTCTTCGCTGAACGTCTCGATGACTGGGCGCTCGTCCTTCACCATCGTCACGTCTTCGCCGCGCGATTGCTTCTCGGCCTCTTCCGCCGAACGGGCGACGTTGATCGCGACCTTGACGACGACTTCCGGGTGGAGCTGCACCCGGATGTTGTGCACGCCCAGCGCCTTGATCGGCTTGTCCAGTAAGATCTGGCGGCGGTCGACGGACACGCCACCTGCTGACACGGCTTCGGCGATGTCACGCGTCGAGACCGAGCCGTAGAGCTGGCCGGTGTCGCCCGCTTGGCGAATGGTGACGAACGTCTGGCCGTCGAGCTTGGTGGAGACGCCTTCGGCCTCGCCCTTCAGCTCCAAATTGCGGGCTTCGAGCTGCACGCGATCTTTTTCGAACCGCTTGCGGTTGTCGTCTGTTGCACGCAGCGCCTTGCCCTGGGGCAGAAGAAAGTTGCGCGCAAATCCGTCTTTGACGCGGACGACATCGCCCATTTGTCCGAGGCGGCCGATACGTTCCAGAAGGATGACTTGCATGGGGGGAACTCCTGTCGAGATTTGGATGGGTTGGGATGGTTATCGGGGGTCAATCGGGGTTTGGTCGTCGATCGTCTTTCCAGCGGCGCCAGGGCAGAACCGGTTCGAGAACGGCGATCAGGGCCAAGGCGAGGGCGGCCCACAAATTGAAAAAGAAGAGGGACAGATAGAGCCCCCAAAGGAGAAACGGGCGCGCCGGCGTGCCGCGTGTCACGTAGTGGATGATGGCGAGGCCGAGGAGGAAATAGGCGAGCACGAACGCACCCGCAAAACCCGATGCGACCAGTCGCGGTACGCCGATCGTCGCCGCCAGAACAGCCAGGGACAGCGCCAACCCGAGACCAAACCCACGCGGATAACCGATCGCGGCCAGATCGGGCCACGGACGCGGCAAGCGGCCCGATGCAAACGTGATCCGTGCCGCCAGGTAGAGATTGATCAGAAGCCCCGCGAGCCACGACAGCGCCGACGCGGCGGGGAAGAGGTAGAGCATCACCTCAGTCAGCGATTCCAGATCCTGCTCGGAGATGGCGCGATCCTGAAAAATCGGCATCTTCTGGAGTTGATTGATCGAGGCACGCAGGATCTTGCGCATATCCGCGAGATCGGCGCCCAGCACGAACACCGTGAGCAGCGCAAACACGCCCGCCATGACGGTCGCCACGGCGATGAGGCGGCCGGCCGGATACCACTCGACGAGCGGTCCTGAGGTTGTCGACGAGGCGCCAGAGCCCGGGAGCGCGGGCGTCGGTGCGAGATCACGGTTGAGGCTCGCTAGA
>JANOKV010000413.1:0-5909 GCA_031419415.1 Hyphomicrobiales bacterium
AGCCGTGTCGAAAACCATGACCTGCACGCAGAGCGGCGCGACCTGGGGATGCAGCGTGTCAGCCCGGCCCTGCCGGCGCTGACCGACCTGTCGGGCTACTGAGGCTGCAGCAAGCCTCTGAATTCCTCGATCACCTCGAGATAGACCCCGCGCTTGAACGGGACGACGAGCCGTGACAGCTCGTCGATCGAAGCCCAGCGCCACTCCTCGAATTCCGGCGGGTGATCGGCTGGTGCGATGTCGACTTCGTCATCCGAGCCCTCGAAGCGGATGGCGAACCATTTTTGCGTTTGGCCGCGGTACTTGCCGCCCCAAATCCGCCCCATCAGCTCGGGCGGCAGATCGTAGGCGTGCCACGTCGCGCTTTCACCGATGATCCGCCCGCTCGTGATGCCTGTTTCCTCGGCAAGCTCCCGCAGGGCGGCGGCGGCGGCATCTTCGCCTTCGTCAATGCCACCTTGTGGCATCTGCCACCACCCGCGCGTTCGATCCTTGAGCGCCGCGCCGACGCGACGCCCGATCCAGACGTGGCCCACCCGGTTCAACACCATGAGCCCGACACAGGGTCGATAAGGGAGTTTTTCCAGATCCACGCAGCGCACCCGACTGAGATCATCAGTTTGCCGAAACGGACGGGGCGCCCATGAGGCGCCCTGTCACTCGTCACAGACCTCGAGGCGACCTCACTTCTTGGCCGGCTCTTTCTTGGGCTCGATCGTCGATTTCACATCCTCCGGCTTCGTCGCCGTATCGGCCGGCTTGTTTTCGATGACGGGTTCGGGGATCTCGCCGCGCATCAGCTTCAGCGCATACTGGAGCTGCATGTCTTTTTCCGGCTCCTTGGGCACATAGGCCGCCGAACCGGATTCCTCCTTCTTGTCCTTGGCGGCATCGCCCCGCAGATGCCCGCGCAAGCTCGCTTCACCGCGCGGCTTTTCTGCCGTTTTCGGCTTCAACTCGGGCGGCAGCTCCTGCTCGACGACGACATCGGGATCGATGCCCTTGGCCTGGATGGACCGGCCGGCTGGCGTGTAATAGCGCGCTGTCGTCAAACGAATGGCGCCGTTCTGGCCCAGCGGAATGATGGTCTGGACCGACCCCTTGCCGAACGAACGCGTACCGATGACGAGCGCCCGCTTATGGTCTTGCAGCGCGCCGGCCACGATCTCGGAGGCCGAAGCCGACCCGCCGTTGATCAGCACCAGGATGCGCTTGCCGTCGGTGATGTCACCAGGGCGTGCGTTGGCCCGTTGCGTTTCCTCGAGGTTGCGCCCTTTCGTGAGCACGATCGCGCCTTTGTCGAGGAAATCATCGGAAACGCTGATCGCCTGATCGAGAAGCCCACCGGGATTGTTGCGCAGATCGATGATGTAGCCCCGGGCCGGTTTGGCGAGCTGCTTTTTCAACGCCTCGACCTGTTTGACGAGGTTGGTGTGCGTCTGCTCGTTGAAGGTCGAAACCTTGACGTAGATGATGTCGTCTTCCAACCGCGACTTCACGGCGTTGATGCGGATCACGTCGCGCACGATCTTGATTTCGACAGGGTCGTCGATCCCCTTGCGCACGACGGTCAGCGTGATCGGGGTGTTGACCGGCCCGCGCATCTTTTCGACGGCCTGCTCGAGCGTCAGTCCGACGATCTGATCGCCGTCCAAATGTGTGATGAGATCGTTGGCCTGGACCCCGGCTTTGGCCGCCGGCGTGTCGTCGATGGGCGACACCACCTTGACGACGCCATTTTCCATGGTGACCTCGATACCGAGGCCGCCGAATTCACCCCGCGTCTGAATCTGCATGTCCCGGAAATGCTTGGGATTGAGATAGGCGGAGTGTGGATCGAGCGCTGCGAGCATGCCGTTGATCGCGGAGTCGATCAGCATGCCATCGTCGGGCTTCTCGACATAATCGGACCGCACGCGCTCCAGCACGTCGCCGAACAAATCGAGTTGCTTGTAAATCTCGGCGTTAGGCGTCGTCGCGGAATAGGTCCGCGAGACGTTGAACACCGTGGTCGTGGCAGCCATCGCCGCAAGGGCCATGAACGTCCAGAATGCGTAGTCGGGTTTGCGAATCATCCTTGCACCTTCTGAGCTTCCGACAGCCACCAAGGGTCCGGGTCGATCGGTTTGTTGTCCTTGCGGAATTCTATGTATAGCACGGGCGACCCATCGGCCGCTTTCGGTGTTGCCGTCTTGGGCGCACTGGTCATCACGCCCACTGGCTCGCCGACCAGTACGAATTGGCGAGGCTGAACGTCAATCTGTGAGAGTCCAGCCAGGAGGATATGGTAGCCCCCTCCGCCATCAATAATCAAGAGCTGGCCGAAGGTTCTGAACTCACCTGCGAATATGACCCACCCATCAGCCGGTGACGTGACCTGGGCGCCGTGCCGCGTTTCCAGCACGATGCCCTTCGACTGGCTGCCATATTGCGTCTTGTCACCATAGGCGAGGACACGGGCGCCCTGCGCGGGCAGCGGCAGCCGCCCTTTCGCCTGAATGAACGGGACTGCCGGTTCCATGCGGCCGAGTTCCCGCTTGGGCGGCTGCAAGCCCTTCGGAACGATCTCGATGGCGGCCACCCGCTCGCTACCCTTCGCTGGTGGCGTCTCGGCAGTTGCGGGCGGAGATGGCGCCGCATCCGGTCGACCAGAATCGGCGATGGCGGGCGCCGAGGGCTGGGCATCGGTCGGAGCTGGTGTCACATCGCGCGCGGGACGTTGCCCCATCGTGCGGTCGAGGCGCATGATCAGCTCGCTCAGATCGTTGACGTTCCTCGAGATCTCGAAGGTTTCGCGCCGCACCTTTTCGAGTTCCAGCTGTCGCTCGGCCAAGGTGTGCCGCTTGGATTCCATCAGCTCGGACAAACGCGTGCGCGCCTCGCCGAGCCGCGTCGTCTCAGCCTTGAGTTTGTCGCTCTCCGACTTCGCCTCACCCATGATCCGGGCGAGTTCGTTGAGGCGGTCGGCCAGCGCGACGGCTTGCCCCCGCAGCTCAGGGAACGCCGAGGCGAGCAACATGGCGCTGCGCACCATCCGCAGCGCATCTTCGCGCTTGGTGATCAGCACCGGGGGTGGGTTGCGCCCCATCCGTTGCATGGCGGCGAGAAGATGTGCAATCGAATCATGGCGTTGTGCGAGCGACCCGCGCACCAGCTTTTCTTGTACCTCCAGCTCCGATAGGCGCGCCTCGATGGTCGAAAGCTGCGCCTCGCCCCGCTGGATCAGCTTGGCCGTCGCCAGCATATTCTGGTTGAGACGTTCGCGCTCCACCGCCAATTGGCCGATATCGGATTTCAGCCCGGTTTCGGCTCGTCTGCGTTCTTCGAGCTGCTGGCGGCTCGCGTCGATCTTCTGTTTCACCTCATCGGGCGTGTGCGCACCGACCGGCAGGTTCGCCGTTCCCAACAGCAGCAGCGAGAGCAACAGGCGTCGCGCTCCCAGAAAACAGGGCGAAGCCTTTGATTTGGCGCGCAGGAAAGGCAACGGGGCCTCTTGGAATGACCTCTGGTGTCTCTTCAATCCGAGTCAGAGGGAAGAATACGGCAATTCTGACGTGGGGTCGTCGTTAAACTTCCGCAACGTCCCGAGCGGGCGGGATCGAACGTGTCGTCTCATCCGTTAAACTCGTTGCTGCGCAAGCAGCCACGGGCTACCTGATAGCCAACTTGGAAGCGGCTTTTCGCAACGCCCCTTGCCTCCACGGCTCTGATCCCCCAATTCCGGACTCCAGATGACCTCGACAACCCTCATCATCATCGCCATGGCCGCCGTCGTCATCGTTCTGGTGGCGGGATTGGGCAATCTCCTGCGGACCAATTCGAGTTCCAGCCTGAGTCAGACGCTGATGCGGTGGCGCGTCGGATTGCAGTTCATTGCCATCGCTGTGGCGATGATGGCGCTCTGGTTGCTAAAATGACGCCGACCCTCATGCATCGGACCTGACCATGGTCATCCTCAATAAAATCTACACCCGCACCGGAGACGACGGCTCCACCGCATTGGGATCGGGCGAGCGGTTACCCAAGTACGCGCCGCGCGTCGCGGCCTACGGCACCGTCGATGAGACGAACGCGGCCATCGGCATGGCGCGCATCCATCTGTCGGATCACGATCGCCAGCGTGGTCTGGAAAAAAGCCTCATCGCCATCCAGAACGACTTGTTCGATCTGGGCGCCGACCTGTGCGTTCCAGATCGCGATCCGAACCGAAAGGCCCTGCGGGTGACGCAAGCTCAGGTCGAACGCCTCGAGCACGAGATCGATGAATGGAACGCCCGGCTCGCGCCCTTGCGCTCATTCGTGCTTCCTGGCGGCACGCCCGCTGCAGCCGCCCTGCACGTCGCCCGCACCATCTGCCGACGTGCCGAACGCCTGGTCGTCGAACTGGCCGCAAACCCCGACGAGCCCGTTGATGCGCCCGCGATCAAATACATCAATCGGCTGTCGGATTTCCTGTTCGTCGCCAGCCGTGCCGCCAACGACGACGGCAAACTCGACGTGCTCTGGGTGCCCGGCCAGAACAGGTGATCCCATAGACAAAGCGCGCCTTACCACTCCGCACGCCGCGCGTCTTCGCCTGAGGTCGTATCGGTCGTCGTCCTCAGACCACACCGTCCTTTTTCAAGGCCTCGACGTCGGCCTTGGATAGCCCCAGCATGTCTTTGTACACGTCATAGGTGTCGGCGCCGAGCACGGGCGAAGCGGTCACCTTCACGTAGCTGTCCGACATTTTCACCGGCCAGCCGGGAATAACGAGCTTGCCGCGCACCGGGTGATCGATCTCGGTGAAAATTTCACGCTCGCGCATGCTGGGATCGTCGGAGAGTTCCTTGGTGTCCATCACCGCGCCGCAGGGCACGCCCGAGGAGCCCAACGTCTCCATCGCCTCGAACTTGGTGTAGTTCTTCGTCCACTTTTCGATTTCGGCGTTGATCTCGAGGGCGTGGTTGCCCCGCTGGGGCGGCGTCGCAAAGCGCGGATCGGCCTTCAAATCCTCGCGGCCGATGACCTCGCACAAGCGTTCCCAATGGGCATTGGTCGCCCGGCTCGTGTAGATGAAGACGTAGTCGTTGTGGCCGCCGGGGCTGCACTTGAACACTTCGCACGGCGCGTTGCCCAGTACGACGCTATTGCCGTTGCGCTCGCAGGCCTTGTCCGTGAGAAGCTGGCGCGAGTAGGCGATGCGGCAGTAGTTGACCATCGCGTCCTGCATGGCCACTTCGATCTTCTGGCCGCGGCCTGTGACGGTGCGCTGAAAGAGGGCGGCCAGCACGCCGATCACCGCATGCAGGCCCGTGCCCGTATCACCCAGCGTCACGCCCGGCTTGATCGGCCGCCCGTCCGCTTCGCCGGTGATGCTCATGACGCCGCCGGCGGCTTGCGCGATCATGTCGAAGGCGAGGTTTTTCTCGTAGGGGCTGCCTTTGCCGAAGCCTTTCACCGTCGCGTAGATGATGCGCGGGTTGATCTTGGAGACTTCTTCATAGGAAAAGCCCAGCTTCTCGATCACGCCCGGCGCGAAGTTCTCGGCGAAGATGTCGGCCTTGGCGATGAGATCGCGCAGCATCTGCTTGCCGCGTGGATCTTTCAGGTTGAGCGTGACCGACCGCTTGTTGGCGTTGAGCAGCATGAAATAATAGCTGTCAGCGTCCTTGCGCTCCGAGGACGCGCTGCGGCCCTGCTCGCCGCCCTTGGGGTTTTCGATTTTGACCACGTCGGCGCCGAGCCAGGCGAGCGTCTCGGTGATCGAGGTGCCCGCCTCGAACTGCGTGAGGTCCACGACCTTGATCCCGGCGAGTGCGGGCTTGCCTGTGGGCTTGCTGCTCATGGGCGTATCCTCCGTTTACCTAATCCAGCCACCTAGGCCGATGTCGATCCAGCCTCCGGAACTCGCAACGTTGCCGAGTTGG
>JANOKV010000414.1:0-6330 GCA_031419415.1 Hyphomicrobiales bacterium
CTGTCTCGGCCGGTGATTGATTTGGCGGAGATGCTGGCGAAGCTCGCGCCGGGCAATCTCGAGCGCGTGCTGCTGCTGTCGACGGGGGGTGAATCCAACGAAGCCGCGCTGCGTATGGCCAAGACCGCGACGGGGGGATACGAGATCCTCGGGCTGTCGCGCTCCTGGCACGGCGTCACGCAAGGAGCGGCGTCGGCGACCTACAACAGCAGCCGGCATGGGCACGGCCCCGCAGCACCGGGTTCGTTCGTGCTGCCCGCGCCCATGCCCTATCGGCCGTCGTTCCTCACTGGCGACACCTATGATTGGGAGGCGGAACTCGACTACGGGTTCGAGCTCTACGACCGGCAATCGACGGGCAGTCCAGCGGCGCTGATCCTGGAGTCGATCCTGTCGTCGGGCGGCGTGATCGTGCCGCCCAAAGGTTATCTGAAGGCAGCGGCCGAGCGGGCGCGCAAACGCGGCATGCTGGTCATCGTCGACGAGGCCCAGACCGGGCTCGGGCGCACGGGACGGCTCTTCGATTGCGAATACGATGGCATGACGCCGGATTTCATCACGCTGTCGAAGACGCTGGGTGCGGGGCTCGCGCTGTCGGCCGTCATCACCACGCCCGAGATCGAGGACCGCTGCTTCGAGCGTAAATTCCACTTCTATACGACGCACGCCTCCGATCCGCTGCCAGCCGCCGTCGGCTTGAAGGTGATCGAGATCATCCTGCGGGATCGCCTCGCTGATCGCGCGCTCGAGGCGGGGCAACGCCTGCGCACCGGCTTCGAAACACTGATGCAGCGCTACGAAGTGATCGGCGACGTGCGCGGGCGCGGCCTGCTGATCGGCGTGGAGCTGGTGAAGGATCGCCGCACCAAAACGCCCAATCCCGAACTCGCCGGGCGCATCATGGCGCGCTGCCTGGAATTGGGTCTGTCGACCAGCATCATTCGCGGCGTGCTGGGCGTGTTCCGCATCGCGCCGCCCATCACCATCACCGACGCGGAAATCGACACCGGCCTGACCATCTTCGAGCAGGCGCTGAAGGAGAGTTTGGGGTAGCGCTCAGGACGGAAAAAACCGGTTTTCCGGGCGCGGTAGGCCGAGGTGATCGCGCAGGGTGACGCCGGCGTAGCCCTCGCGGAAAAGCCCCCGACGTTGCAGTTCCGGCACGACCAGATCGCAGAAGTCCTCGAGGCCGCCCGGCAAATAGGGGAACATGATGGTGAAGCCGTCGCTCGCGCCAGCGGTGAGCCAGGCTTCCATTTCATCGGCGATGGATTTGGGCGTACCGACCATGGCGAGCCCCGCATAACCGCCCAGCCGTTGCGCGAGCTGGCGCACCGTCAGCCCATCGCGGCGGGCGAGGCGAATGGCGCGCTCGCGGCCCGATTTACTCTGGTTGGATTCAGGGATGTCGGGGAGCGGCGCGTCGGGGTCGAGCGTCGATGCATCGTGGCCGAGCGCAATCGACAGGGAGGCGATGGCGTTGGCGTAGTCCACGAGACTGTCGAGGCGCGCGCGTTTTTCACGGGCCTCGGCCACGGTGTCACCGACGACGACGAAGCAGGCGGGCAGGATTTTCATATGGTCGGGGTTGCGGCCGATTCTCGCCATGCGTGCTTTGACGTCGAGAGTGTAGGCGCGGCCGGTTTCGAGGTCGCTCTGCGCGGTGAACACGGCTTCAGCCGTTTCCGATGCGAGGCGGCGTCCCGCGTCCGACGCGCCTGCCTGCACGATCACCGGCCACCCTTGCACGGGTCGCGCGATGTTCAACGGCCCGCGCACTGAGAAATCGCGGCCTTTGTGGGCGAGCACGTGCATCCGCGCCGGATCGAAGAAGGTGCCGCTTGCCGGATCGCGCACGAACGCGTCGTCGGCGAAGCTGTCCCACAGCCCCGTGACCACATCGTAGAATTCCCGCGCCCGCTCGTAACGTTCGCCATGTTCGAGGTGTTCGTCCAAGCCGAAGTTAAGCGCCGCATCGGGGTTCGACGTGGTGACGATGTTCCAACCGGCGCGGCCTGCGCTCAGATGGTCGAGGGAGGCAAACCGCCGGGCGATGTGGAACGGTTGATCGAATGTGGTCGAGCCGGTGGCGATCAAACCGATTCTCTGGGTCACTTGCGAGAGCGCCGACAGCAGCGTGAACGGTTCGAACGACGTCACGGTGTGGCTGCGCTTCAACGCTTCGACCGGCATGTTCAGCACGGCCAGATGATCGGCCATGAAAAACGCATCGAAGCAAGCCGCCTCGAGCCGTTGGATGAGGTGGCGCATGTGGGCGAGATTGAAATTGGCGTCTGGCCACGCACCGGGATAACGCCACGCGCCGGTGTGAATCGATGCCGGCCGCATGAACGCTGCCAGATGGAGCTGCTTGGGCTTCGGCATGGCTCGGTCCTTCGAGTCTGAAAACGCGTGAGCGGTGGTGGCGCGTACCGCACGAACGTCGAAAGGATCACATACCCGCAATATAGTTATTCGGAAAGATCGAACGGTCGACAGTAAAGCGCCACCCATTCGAGCGTTCCGAAACGACGAAAGCCGCACCCCTTGCGGGATGCGGCTCACGCGCTCGAACGAGAGCGATCTTACTTGATGATGCCACCTTTGACGGCGACGGCGAACTCAGCGCGAGACACCTTGCCGTCCTTGTCCGTGTCGATTTTGGCCATGTCGGCTTTGTAAGCAGTCGACTCGGACGTTTCGAGCGAACCGCTGTTGTCCTTGTCGACGGCCTTGAACTTGGCTTCGGTCGCGGCGTCGAGCGTCACCACCGGAGCGGAGGGCGCCTTGACGGCGGGAGCAGGCGTCGGCGCGGGAGCCGGGGCCTGGGCGAAAGCCGAGCCGGACGCGACGGTGAGGGCGAGGATTGCGCTGGTGAGAAACTTCATAGTGTGTCCTCCTGAGTGGGTTGCGGTCATGTCGTCAATGACCATGCGCCGTTTATGGAGGATCGCGCATGAACGCTCTGGGAATGACCCGTTCACCTGCCGTTTATTATTACCGCACAAATGCGCCTGACACCCAGGGCGATCCGCTTCGGCTGCGACGATCGTTTATTCGCGTTTGGCCGCGGTTGGACCACCTTCAAATATGTTTGCGCTTCTGCACCATTTTCGCGAACTTTTCGTATTCCTCTTCTTTCACCGTGTAGGAGTGATCGTCGTCGGGGAAGGAGCCTTCTTTGACTTCCCTGATGTACTGCTGAATGCCCGCGACCGCGACTTCGGTCAGTTTGGCGAAGCGCTTGGTGAACTTCGGTTTGAAATCCGTGAAGACGCCGAGCAGGTCGTGGCACAGCAGAATCTGGCCGTCTGTCCCGACGCCTGCACCAATGCCGATCGTGGGGATCGTCAATTGTTCGGAAATGAGCTTGGCGATCTTGGCGGGTACCGCTTCGAATTCGAGCATGAAGCAGCCTGCATCCTCGATGGCGAGCGCATCCTCGAGGATTTTCATTGCAGCGTCTGCCGTGCGGCCCTGAATTTTGAAACCGCCGAACATGGCGATGGTGTGCGGCGTGAGCCCGATGTGGGAGGCGGTGGGAATGCCCGCGTCGACCAGCGCTTTTAGAATGTGCGCCTGGCTTTTTCCGCCTTGTGGCTTCACCGCGTCCGAGAGCGCCTCTTGCATGAAGCGGGTCGCATTGGGCAGCGCGCGGTCGACCGAGTTGTAACTTTGATAAGGCATGCAGCCGAGCACGAAGGTGTTGGGCGCCCCGCGACGAATGGCTTGGGCGTGCATCACCATCATGTCCATGGTGGCGGGCACCGTGGATTTATGGCCGTGCGCGATCATCGCGAGGCTGTCGCCGACCACGGCGACGTCGACGCCAGCCATTTCAGCCCATTGGGCGGCCGTATAGTCGGGCACCGACATATAGACGAATTTTTCGCCGGTCTTCTTCGAGTCGCGGATTTCGGTGATGGTGCGCTTCTCGCGCTTTTTCGGTTCGGTCACGGTCGGGCCCCTCTCGGCTGGTATTTTTTCGGTGTCGGCTGCACTATCCTGCGCAGGGTATGCGGCGGGGCGCGCGGGTCAAGCGACATGCCGTGCCGGCAATCGAGTGGGGGATACGCATGACGGACGCAGACAGATCGAACGACGAAGTCGCGAAGGGGCGGCGGACTGGGCCGGAAAGGGTCGGCGCGTGAGTATCGACAGCCTCCTGCACCTGCTGGTGTTCACGAGCCTCGTCTTGACCATCACGCTCTATGGCTTGACCGTGGCGATTCATTTCCCCAAGCAAGCGCGCTTGGAAACGCCGTTGGATTGGCCGACACGCCTGCTCATCGGCATCACCATACCGGTCATCGCGCTCTCGGCCGTGCATGCCTTCAGCTTTGCCATGACGCGGTTAGCCGGGCCGAGCGCCATCATCGGAGCGGGGGCGGCGATGCTGATTGCGCCGGTGGTGCTGAAGCGGTTCTCCGATTCCGTGGTGGACGGGCGCGTGGGCGTCATCGTGTTCGCCACATTGACCGGCGGATTGGCATTTCTCGCCCACCGGTTGGCGGCCTGACCCACTGGGGTTCAGCCTGAACGTGAGTGTGTGTCGGTGTCCAATGCGCGCAATTGCAGCCAGCAATAAATTGCGCACGCCCCAAATAAAGCGACGCTGAGTAGCGCCACGACCCGGCTCATGGCCGCAGGTTGCGCGAGCACCACCAGCATGGAGGCCACGCCCAGCACCACCGAAGTCGTCATTGACCAGACCAAACCGCTGCGGCCGATCGCTTGCGCCTGGTTCTGCGAACTTTCACCCAATCCCAGGGGGCTGCCGGATTTCGCAACCCCCCGCGCGAGGACCATTAGCCAGCCGGTGAAGCACAGGCCACACACGGCACTGAGCACCACGAAGGCCATTATTCCACGCCAACTCATGTGGTGGAAAAAAGCGATGGCGCTGAAAGCTGCCGGCGCCAGCGCGACAATCAAGACGAGGTAGCTTGCCCACACGGTGCGGCGCATCCGTTCGGCGACAACCGCATCGGGCAAAACCCTGCCGCTCGTGAGGTTTCCCATCGGATAGAAGTGGGGGCGGCCGTGCTCGTCCTCTTTGAAGTGACGCGCTGTGAACCTATCGAGGTAGCTGAAGGCGAAGGGCACGCGGGGTCTCCACACGACGGATGGTCTGATTGCGACATGGTCAGGCTCGAGCGAACTTCACCACGATGCCCGAGAGGCAGACGAGGAACACCCCAGGCGTCATGCAACATACAACGGATCCCAATAAGCCTCGCTGAAACTGGTGTTCTACATTTGCGACGAAATCGAAGTGACCCACATTGATCGATATTTTATGGATTTTGGATCGATGGCGGTCCGGTGGGGCTTGCGAAACGCAAGCGGGCCCCGGACATGGTCCGGAGCCCGTACAATTCTACAGAAACGCCTTTGCGTGAGGTCGCTTTATTCAGCCGCCTCCAACGTCGGCAGGTACTTGCGCGCCGGAGCCCATGTTTTGGGCGACACACGGGCATGCTGCGGCATCAGCGGAACCTCCCCGCCCAGACGCCAGGCGGCGTGCCGCCCCCAATGCGGGTCGTCCATCACAGCGCGGGCGATGGCGATCATGTCGGCCTCACCCCGGGCGATGACGCCTTCGGCCTGCTCGGCCTCCGTGATCAGTCCGACCGCCATCACGGGCATGTCGACGGCCTTGCGGATGGCGGCGGCGAACGGCACTTGATAGCTCGATTTCAGGTCGATCTTCTGGTCGTGCGCATTGCCGCCCGACGAAACGTCCATGAAATCACAACCGAGCTTTTTCAGGCCATGCGCCAGTGCGATCGAATCCTCGATCGTGATGCCGCCCTCGACCCATTCGACGGCGGAAATGCGAATGCCGAGCGGCTTGGTCGACGGCCACGCCTCGCGCATGGCGGCAAAGATTTCGAGCGGCAGACGCACGCGGTTTTCGAGGCTGCCACCGTACTTGTCTTCGCGCGTATTGGAGATCGGCGAGAGGAACTGGTTCAGCAGGTAGCCATGCGCGCCGTGAATTTCGACGAGGTCGTAACCGATGCGCTCGGCACGGATGGTCGACTGATAGAAGGCCTCCTTCAAGCGTTCGATCTCATCGAGAGTCATGGCCTTGGGCGTATGCCAGCCCGGCGCGAAGGGAATGGCCGAGGCCGATTTCGTCTGCCACGCGCCTTGGGTGAGTGACGTGCCGCCCTCCCAGGGCTTAGTGACGGACGCCTTGCGGCCGGCATGGCCGAGCTGGATGCCGATTTTGGCGGGGCCGTTGCGCCGCGCCGACTCCAGCACCCGCTTCATCGACGCTTCATTGGCATCGGTCGACAGCGCAGTGCAGCCGTGGGTGATCCG
>JANOKV010000415.1:0-1564 GCA_031419415.1 Hyphomicrobiales bacterium
TAGTCGACCTTCCAGAACAGGGTTTCGCCGTCGAGCTGGCACGATCCAAAGTCGTGTTCGGCATAGGGATCGTTATCGGCGGTGAAGGTTGCGAATGCGGCGGTTGCCGCCAGCGCGCGGTGCACGAATTCGGGCCCGTGCGCCGCCACGCCGTCGGTGATGTACGCCTTGCCGTAACGAGCAGGGTCCTTGCGGAACTGGTCGTTGAGCGCGGCGATCTTTGCGGCGTTACCCATGGCGCTGCTCCTGCATCTGCTGCAGGCGGGCATTACGCTCGGTGAATTCGCGCGCAAGTTTGCGGGCGATGGCCGTGGTCGCGTGGTGCAGGCTCTTGTAGGGGCCCGACCAGTCGACGTAGCCGGTGGGGGAGACAAAGAACTGGCCGTGGTCGCTCTTGATGGTGAAGCCCTTGAGGGCGAACACACGGGCTTGGCTGAGTGTCGTCACGATGCCGTCCTCCGTACCTCGATGCCAACGTCCGGGATGGGCGCTGGCCAAAGGCACGGTTGGGAAAGAGCATGCCCCGCCCGACGAGCGGACGGGGCACGAGTGCGCTCTGCGGATCGGCTACGCGGCCACTTTGGCGCCCTTCTTGACTACGGCCTGTTTCTCGGCTTCCTCGACCTCGTGCTTCTCGGGGTCGTAGGCGCGCACGACGAGCTTGCCGTTGCCCTGCAAGGGCAGGGCCTGCAGGATGACGTTGAATCCGTCGCCGTTTTCGTGGGGAAACGCGACGCCGATATTCAACCAGTAATCGTCTTGCTTCGGTCGCTCGATGATCGAGTAGACGCGGTACATCTTTGCCATTTCCATTCTCCATGGAGGTTGGTGACAGGTCACTGCGCACGCGAGAGCGAGGGAAGTCCTCGCGCTGGCGTTTCAATGACCGGTCGCTCCGGGCAAAGACTGTCATCATGGTAGTCGGCAATAGCGACGCGTCAATCTTGTGCGGGCCGCGACTTGATGGGCTGCTGCTCCGTCCATTCTTTCTGGAGAGGCAAACCTTCGGCATTCTTTCCGGAGCCGGCATGCGCTCGCGCGTGCGCGCCCGCCGAGCGCGTCAAGCGGTCGTATCCGGTCGGGGCTTTCGCTGCGCTTGACGCAAAGCGACGGCGGGGCGCGGTAGCGTCGAGAGACACGCCGAGGAACAAGCTGGCCGACGATCAAAATCGATCGTGTGCTGCCATGTTCAGCTATGCGTCGCCGGTCGCGCGCATCTTCTGCGTGGAAAAACCATGCGAATAAGCTTATGATTCCCGCGTCGCCTGGGCTTCCCGGGCAGCATCGCGATGCTCCCCTAACATGGAGATGTTGCGATGACTGACTACCGGCTCGTCGACAAGAAGGGCTTGAAGAGGACCTATGGCATACCCTACTCGCACCAGCATATCGCGCGGCTCGAAAAGGACGGGAAGTTTCCTCGCCGGATTCAACTCGGCCCTTGCCGCGTCGCGTGGCACTGCGCGGCGGTAGAAGCCTGGATCGCCTCGCGGAGTCCAGCTTCCGACGGCAGCGACGCCTCCTGAAAAGGAGCGCCCCCGGAGTAGCTACCGGGGGTTTTTTG
>JANOKV010000416.1:0-6590 GCA_031419415.1 Hyphomicrobiales bacterium
CTTCGTCAAGGAAATCGTGGCCCTCGAAGCCACCGCGACCGAAAGTCGGGATCAAAGCGCCGTCGAGCCGGAATTGGCGGCCCTGTCGGCGCTGCCCGCCTATCGCGCGGACGGCACACTCAGCTCGGGCAATACCAGCCAATTGCATGACGGCGCAGCGGCCGTCGTCGTCGTCTCGTCGGAAGTCTGGAACGAACTTGGCAAGCCGCCCGCGCTGCGCCTCGTGACGAGCGCGGCGTTGGGCGTCGCGCCGGCCGAAGAGGTCGAAGCCCCCCTGATCGCCTTCCGCCGCATGATGAGCACCGCCAAAGGGATGGCCATCGCCGACATCGATGTCGTCGAATTGAGCGAGCGATCCGCTGTGCAGGCAATCCTGCTGCGCGATGCCCTCCAGCTTTCCGATTCCGCCCTCAATCCTGATGGCGGGGCCGTCGTGCGCGGGCACCCGCTGGGAGCCGCCGGCGCCGTTCTGGTTACCCGGCTCTTCACGCGCATGGCCCGCAATGAAGGGGGCGAGCGCGCCCGGTTCGGCTCAGCCGTCCTAGGCTCGGCCGGCGGCCAAGCCATCGCGGCCCTCTTCGAAAGCGCTTGAGACCGCAGCACTCGAATCTTTGAAAGCAAATGCGTCTCCGAGCGAGCGCCGCTCATCGAAAAGCTCATGTGGGGAGCGTCGCATCGTTTTTGTGGGCCAGTCGATCGTTGCGGTGGGTATCTGGATCGCCTCAGTACAACCCACGCTCGGCCATGACCTGCGATTGGCGGTCGTTTTCGCTCGGCGTCAGGCCGCGCACGTGATCGAGCAGCATTTCGGGAAAACTCGGCAATAGGCTGCGGTCGATGTGCTGGCGGCCATCCCAGAGTTTCGAGCGCACGAATGCCTTGGCGCAATGCAGAAAAGCTTCCTCGATGGCGACCACGAGCCCGACTTTGGGGGCACGACCTTCGATGGCCGACGCTGCCAGGATGCGGGCATCGTCGGTGATGCGAGCAAACCCATTGATCCGGAGCGTCTCGTTCATGCCTGGAACCAGGAAAAGGAGCCCTATGCGCGGGTTCTCCAGCAGATTGCACAAGGCGTCGAGCCTGTTGTTTCCGACCCGATCTGGCACCAGCAGCGTTCGGTCATCGAGCGCGCGGACAAACCCCGGCGGATCACCACGAGGGGAAACGTCGGCGCCGCCCGGGCCTTGGGTCGAGATGATGCAGAAGGGCGACAGCTCGATCATCCGGCGACAATGACCATCGAGGGCAGCCAGCACCTTGTCGGTCGCTCGGCTCATGGGGGCGTGGTGGAGGCCACGCAACGTCGCCTCGGTGGTGATGAAACTGGTGTCGTCCGGTAGCATCTGTGCGCCTCCGTTACCGTTTCTGGCCCTGACCCGGTTTTTCGTTGGACCTCGACGTCCAGCAACCGAACCCATAGCATGGGAGATCGTCAAGGGCCCCTGATCGACCCGTCTGCGATACCCCTCGGTGATGCGGCCGTCGCGATCCGGGTTGGCAGCAGCGGTTGCAGCGGCTAACGTCGGCGGATATCAGATCCTCACCTCATTGGGTCGACGCGGGACACGAGATCGCGATCGCCACGGGGTCAGGCGCGCGATCGCAGGGGAGTATCCGCCGCATGCCCACCATCTCTCTGACCGTGAACCGCAAGGCGCATACGGTCGAGGTTGCGCCCAACGCGCTGCTGTCGGCGGTGTTGCGCGAAACGCTGGGCCTCACTGGCACCCATATCGGCTGCGACACCAGCCAGTGCGGCGCTTGCACGGTTCATGTCGAGGGCCGATCGATCAAAAGCTGCACTATGCTGGCCGTGCAGGCCAATGGCGCCAACGTGACGACGATCGAAGGCATGGCCGACGGCGAGACGTTGCATCCCATGCAGGCGGCGTTTCGCCAACATCACGGCTTGCAGTGCGGGTTCTGCACACCGGGAATGATCATGGCGGCCGTGGCCTTCGCGGACGCCAACCCGGCGCCGACCGAAGCGCAGGTGCGGCGCAGCCTCGAGGGCAATCTGTGCCGATGCACGGGTTACCAGAACATCGTCGACGCCATCATGACCGGCGCTAGAGCCATGCACGCGAGGAGCTGACGCGCCATGAAGGAGTTTTCTTACGCTCGCGCCACCAGCCTCGATGGCGCTGCAGCGACATTCAAAGCGGCAGGCGAGGCGCGCTATCTCTCCGGTGGGCAGACGCTGATACCGGTCCTCAAGCAGCGGCTCGCCAGCCCGACGGACCTCGTCGATCTCGCGGGCGTGCCGGGCCTCGACCAGATCGTGGCGACCGCACAGTCGATCAGCATCGGAGGCATGGCGACCCACGCGTCGGTCGCCGCCCATGTCGGGCTTCAATCCACCATCCCGGTCCTGGCGGAACTTGCCGGTGGCATCGGTGATCCGCACGTGCGCAACCGAGGCACGATCGGCGGCTCGCTCGCCAACAACGATCCCGCCGCCGACTATCCGGCCGCGGTTCTGGGTCTGGACGCCATCGTGCGCACGTCGAAGCGTCAAATTGCGGGTGATGACTTCTTCGCCGGCCTCTTCACGACGGCGCTCGAAGAGGGTGAAATCCTCACCGGTGTCGAGTTTTCTGTTCCCAAGCGCGCAGGATACGTGAAGTTTCCGCACCCGGCGTCGCGCTTCTGTCTCGTGGCCGTGATGGTTTCGGAAGGCCCCAAGGGCGTCCGCGTGGCTGTCACAGGGGCTGGGCAAGAGGGTGTGTTCCGCGTCGCTGCGATGGAAGCTGCCCTGGCGAAAAGTTTCACGCCGGCAGCGTTGGACGGCATTAAAGTGCCCCCCGACAACCTCCTGTCCGACATTCACGCCCAGGCGGACTATCGCGCCCACTTGATTACAGTGCTGACCAAGCGGGCGGTCGCCAAGGCGATCGCCTAACCCCGAGGCGGTGGCATTACAAAGCGGACCGTCAGGTGGAACCCACTTGAGGCCAACCGGTTGAAGGCCTCAAGCAGGTCTTCCACCAACGGATCGTCCTTGGGAGCGCGCGCCATGAAGCTCGCCGGCAGCGTTGCGATTATCACCGGCGCCACGTCGGGCGTCGGTCGAGCTACGGCTGCGCGTTTCGTGGCCGAGGGCGCGCGCGTCGTTGTCGTCGGGCGTACAGCGAACCACGGCGCCGATACGATCGCGCAGCTCAACGCGTCGACGCCTGACAGCGCGACCTTCGTTGCTGCGGATGTCTCCCGATCCGCCGATGTCGTGGCGATCGTCACCGCCGCCATTGCCCGGTTCGGGCGCATCGATATCTTGGTCAACAATGCCGCCACCATGACCTTTACGCCGATCTTGGACCTATCCGAAACCGAGTGGGATCATGTGTTCGATGTGAATCTCAAAGCCGCATTCCTGCTCGCCAAACACGCCGTGCCGCACATGGCCTCAGGTGGCGCAGTGATCAACGTGTCGTCGGTCCATGCGCGCGCGACGAGCGCTGGCGTCGTGCCTTATGCGGCGTCGAAAGGTGGTCTTGAAGCCTTCACGCGCGGGCTCGCCGTCGAGCTGGCCCCACGGGGTATTCGCGTCAATGCCGTGCGGTTGGGCGCCATCGATACGCCGATGCTCTGGGGCAATCCAAACGTCGTATCGGGGGCCGAAAAGATCGATCGCAGCAAGGTCGGGCGTCCCGAAGACGCGGCCGCCACCATCCTGTTCTTGGCCACCGCCGACGCCGCCTTCGTGACCGGCGCCGTGCTGGAAGTCGATGGGGGCAGGCTCGCGAATTTGGGGTGATCTCACTCCCCCTCGTCCTCCCGTCCGACCAGAGCGAGCGCGCGCGCACGGCGGCCCATTTTCATGGCGGCCAGGACGACGGCTTCTTCGCGACCATGCGTCACCCAGATTTCGCCGGCGCCCGTTTCTTCGATCGTCGCCATCAACTCGGGCCAATCGACGTGATCGGAGATGACGAGCGGTAACTCGACGCCGCGTTGACGGGCGCGCCCACGCACCCGCATCCAGCCCGACGCGAACGCCGTCACCGGATCGGCCAACCGACGCGACCAGCGATCCGACAGCGCCGAGGGAGGCGACAATACGATTTCACCTGCGAGGCTGCGGTCGGCGTCGGCCACCGCGCGCAAATCGCCCAGCCGGATGCCCAGTTGCTCGTAGAGATCGCACATCCCGACGACGGCGCCATGCAGCCAGATCGGTCGCTCCCATCCTGCCTCGCGCAAGAGGCGAATGACGCGCTGGCATTTGCCCAGTCCATAGACGCCGACTTGATGGGTGCGCTCGGGGAACGTCGCGACGGACGCCAGCAGGCGCTCGATTTCGCGCGCGGCAGGTTCGTGGCGGAACACCGGCAGCCCGAATGTGGCCTCGGTGATGAAGAGATCGCACGGCACGACTTCGAACGGCGCAGCGGTCGGGTCGCGGGCGCGCTTGTAGTCGCCCGACACGACGGCGCGCTGGCCGCGATAGTCGATGACGACCTGCGCACTGCCCAGGATATGGCCGGCCGGACGCAAGGTCACGGTCACGTCGCCCACCGTCAGGGGAACGCCATAGGCCAAAGCCTGCTGCGTGACGGGGGCGCCGTTTCCCAGGCGCAGGCGCATGATGGCGTGCGTTTCGGATGTGGCTAACGCGGCCGCGTGCCCCGATCGGGCGTGATCGGAATGCCCATGCGTGATGATGGCGCGATCAACACCCCGCGCGGGATCGATGTAAAACCCGCCCGGCTCACAATAGAGGCCAGCCGCTTCGGGGCGGAGCCAAGAGGCAAAGGAGATAGCGGTCATAGGGCCTATGTCGGGCATAGCGGTCGGCTGTTCAAGTCGCGCGGGCTCACCGTTCCCAAACACATCGCTTCCACGCAGCGCTGATCCTTGCCACACTACACGTCCCCTTCATCGCACCTGCGAGGTCCCCCAATGCAGACCCTGCTCCCCCTGGCTCATCAAATCGCCGACCTGTTGAAGGCGCGTGGCGAAAGTATCGCGGTGGCCGAGTCATCGGCGGGTGGTCTCATCAGCGCGTCGCTACTCGCGGTGCCCGGCGCCTCGGCTTATTTTCTCGGGGGGGCCGTCGTCTATACGCGCCAGTCACGCTCGGCGCTGGCCAAGATTACGGATGACATGATGCGCCAGAAGGGCGTGCGCTCATCGAGCGAGCCCTATGCGGCGCTGTTGGCGGAGTCGGTGCGCTCACAACATGACGCCGTCTGGGGGCTTTCCGAGACCGGCGCCTCGGGCCCGACCGGCAATCGCTACGGTGATCCAGCCGGCCATACGTGCGTCGCGATCGTCGGGCCGATCCCGTCCACCCTCACTCTGCGTACCGGCAGCGCCGACCGTGAGGCCAACATGCGGCTCTTCGCTGCCAAGGCGCTCGAAACCATGTTGGCGACATTGAAAAAGGCGTGACCCGCTGTAGGTGTCTGGCCTTTGGCCTGACACCGTTGGCACGGCGGGTTGTGCCGGCTCTACCGGGTGAGCCCCTGTTCCGGTGTCAGGCCGAAGGCCAGACACCTCTCGCGCCTCGTCTTCGCGCGCTCTTGTCAATTCGTTTACGCCACCGGTTTCAGCAGCACATGGCGTTTGCGGCCGATCGACAGTTTGATGACGCCGTCGGACGACACGTCGGTCGCGCGCAGCTTTTGCTTGTCGTCTTTGACAGGCTCGTCGTTGACGCGCAGGCCGCCGCCTTGGATTTGTCGCCGGGCGTCGCTGTTGGATTTCGCGAGGCCCGCCGTCACGAAAGCCGCGAGCACCGACAGTTCGTTGCGAATGTCGGCTTCCGGAATCTCGATCGTCGGCAGATCCGTGGCAACCCCGCCCTCCTCGAAGGTCATGCGCGCCGTCTCGGCGGCCGCCTCCGACTTGGCCCGCCCATGCAGCAAGGCGGTCGCTTCCGTGGCCAGAACCTTTTTCGCCTCGTTGATTTCCGCCCCGCCCAGCGCCTCGAGCTTGGCGATTTCGGCCACGGGCAGCGTCGTGAAGAGTTTCAGGAAGCGCCCGACATCGGCATCTTCGGTGTTGCGCCAGAATTGCCAGTAATCGTAGGCCGAAAGTTGCTCCTCGTTGAGCCAGACAGCGCCAGCCGCAGTCTTGCCCATCTTGGCGCCCGACGAGGTGGTCAACAGAGGACAAGTCAGGGCGTAGAGCTGATGCGTGCCCATGCGCCGCCCCAGGTCCAACCCCGAGATGATGTTGCCCCACTGGTCGGAGCCACCCATCTGCAAATTGCAGCCATAGCGCCGCGCCAGCTCCACGAAGTCGTAGGACTGGAGCAGCATGTAGTTGAACTCGATGAACGACAGCTCCTGCTCGCGATCGACGCGCATTTTGACGGAGTCCATCGACAGCATGCGGTTGACGGAAAAGTGCCGCCCCACGTCGCGCAGAAACGCGATGTAATTGAGGGGCGCGAGCCACTCGGCATTGTCGACCATGACGGCGTCGGTCTTGCCAGCGCCGAACGTCAAAAGCTTGGCGAATACGCCCTTGATGCCGTCTTTATTGGCTTCGATCTCCTCGATCGAACGAATGGCGCGGGTTTCATCCCGGCCCGACGGATCGCCGACCCGGGTCGTGCCGCCGCCCATCAGCGTGATCGG
>JANOKV010000417.1:0-12259 GCA_031419415.1 Hyphomicrobiales bacterium
GTTGGCCTCCGCACGATTCGTAATGGCGCCGATCGGGACGGCGTCTTGTGGCCAAGCCTGCCAGCGAAAACTCGCTTCAGACGTGATGTGGCCCAAGCCCATGTCGAGCTTGGCGACGAGGACCTCTACCGTATTGCTGCGGACGTCGACTTGTGCTTGAGGCGACGGTTTGCTGACCATTCCCTTCATCAGAAGAAAGGCGCCGAGAGCACAGATCCCGGCAATCACCAATCCAATCACCTGTCCCCGTTTCATCGCGCGACATGTCCTTCTGGCCTGCTCGATCCTTTCGAGCTGAGACGCGATCATCGACGACAAACGTCAATGGGCCGTTAACTGCCGGAACTTTTCAGGACGCTGAGGCGGAACGGTTGCTAAGGCCGAATACTCGTGGCGATTTCCAGCCTTTGATAGTCTGTCGGGGTGATTGTTTTTGTGGATGGTGGACGCCATCATGATAGCGGCCGAGGCAGCAACTTAGAGGAATGTTGGTGGCGCACCGGACTCTCCAGACCTGTCGAGAGCCATGCGAGAAGTTGCACGTCAAGGGGCAAATCCAGCCGAAACCGAAGCGAAGGTTTGGCTGAGAGTGGTCCCGATCGCCGTGGCCGAAACGACAATGCTCATCGAGATAAACGACGCGATCAATGCGTATTCGATCGCAGTTGCGCCGGTGTCGTCTTGCAAAAACTGACGGATTGAGCTTGTCATAAGACATCCCTGTTGCTGTGCCGTGCCAACCGCCGCCTTGCTGACGAGACTGGGGCAGAGGAGTTAACGGTGCGTTGGAGCTGGTTGGATTCGTCGGCATTTCCTGTTTTGGGTTGCGAAAGTATCAACACGACGAAATACTTGCCACTAGGACAAAAAAACTCGGCTCTCTGTTGAGAACCGAGCTGATTTGTATAGTCTTGGCGTGTTCGGGATCAGGGCGTGAGGCCGGTGGAAACGCTGGTGAAAACGGCCGTGAGGTTTGTGCCAACGGTAGTCACGGTGCCGATGATCGTGACGCTGAGGAGCGCGGCGATGAGGCCGTATTCGATAGCCGTGGCGCCCGATTCGTCCTTCAGGAAGTTTGCAAGTTTCGTCATTGGTGTACTCTCCATACTCTGTGGACCCGCGCCTTCGGGGCGCTAAGCTCGCCGGCCTCTTTGCCGTGCTGAACTTCCCTGAACGTAGCCCACACAAATTAATGGAAAGTAAAACGGCAAAAAAATACGACGACAGACTCGAAATAAATCGAACCTCCCATGTCTATCTACATCGTTAATTGCGCGTTACTTGGATAAATCGAAATTAACCACGGAAAATATAAAGTAAAAACTTGGTTGTTGCTCTGTTGAGCACCGCTTTGACCTACTGAATTATGTTGAGTCTCTGCGAAAACTGCATGAAACCAAGTCTGACCTCCGATCGGATCAGGCATTTGTGCGGTTCCCGTCCCGGCCCAGCAGCGTTGATCTTGCGCGTGAGGCACGGCGCGATGGGTCCGAACCGATTCGGTACGGGTTGACCTCACATCTTAGCGAAGTTTTTACGGATTGAGGGCTCAACTACAGCCAACGGTTTGGACCATCAGGAGCTCGTTCGATGATGCCTATCGGTTTCGCACCATGCCAGCGCGCGTGGACCTTCGCACTCGCGGTCGGATTTGGGTTAGGTCTCGTTGCGGGCATGCCCACGTCTTCGGCAGTCGCGCAGGATCTGATCGTCAAGTACGACCAATCGCAACTGCTGCGCTTGTCGCGGCCGGTGGCGGAGATTATCGTCGGCAATCCGGGCATCGCGGAGATCACGGTGCAATCGAGCGACATGCTGATCATCACCGGCAAGACGTTCGGAATCACGAACGTCATCATGCTCGATGCCGATCGCAACATCATTCAAGATCAGCGCATCATGGTCGTGCGTGACGAGGTCCGATCCCTGCAATTGATGAAGGGGACGAAGCGCGAGTCTTACAATTGCGCGCCCCAATGCAATCCTTCACTCGTGGCCGGTGATGATCCGGCGTTCTTCGCGGCGACAGCATCAGGCTTCAGCAGAAAGGTCAGCGCGACGGAAGCGGCTGCTGATAGCAAGCAGGGTTCCCAGAACAAAGAGGAATAGTCGTCCGCGATCGAACGTTTCATCGCGATCGATCGGCACTTTTTCCGCCTCGAGTCACGCGCTATCATTCCATCTCTCGTGACCGCTCCAGCGGGCCTGCGATGGAGGGAGATGGCGGATGATTAGTGTCGAGCATGCGCACCTCATGGCGCGTTACAACGCATGGCAGAACCAGTCCCTCTACACGGCTGCCGATGGCCTCACGGATGAGGCGCGCCGCAAGGAGCGGGGGGCCTTTTTCGGCTCGATCCAGTGCACGCTCTCGCATCTGCTTTGGGGCGACCAGCAGTGGATGAGCCGGTTTGCGGGAACGCCGCCGCCAGCGGGCAGCGGTAAGGATAGCCCCAACCTCTACGCAGATTGGAATGACTTGCGCATTCACCGCATCGCATTCGATGCGGTGATCCTCGACTGGGCCAGCCGACTCGATCCCACATGGCTGGCCGCCGATTTCGAGTGGTACTCGGGGCTTGCCAAGCGCAACCTGAGCAAGCCGGCTTGGGTGCTGGTCACGCACTTCTTCAATCACCAGACCCATCATCGCGGCCAGGTGCATGCGATGTTGACGGCGGCGGGCGCGAAGCCCGAAGACACCGATCTGATGCTCATGCAGCCGTGACGGCGCGGGTTTTGGATTTCAGGCCTCGGTCCCGGTCAGCCGTGCCTTTGCGCGCCGCTGGATCTCGGCGCGGTAGGGGCTGGCTGGATAGGTTCCCAGAATGCGTAACTCGGTCGAAAAGAACGACAGCTCTTCGAGCGCCAATTGCACCGATCGGTCCGCCGGGTGACCGTCGATATCGGCATAAAACATCGTCGCTACGAATTCGCCGCGAACCTGATAGCTCTCCAACTTGGTCATATTGATGCCATTGGTGGCGAAGCCACCGAGTGCCTTGTAGAGCGCCGCTGGTACGTTGCGCACATTGAAAATGAAGGTCGTGACCACCGGTCCATTGCCGGGAAGGGCGTCGTCGGGTTCGTCCGCGAGAATGACGAAGCGCGTCGTATTGTGCTTTTCGTCCTCGACGTCCTCGGCGAGAATATCGAGACCATAAATGTCGGCGGCCAAGCGCGGTGCGAGCGCGGCTTTCGTGCGATCGCCCCACTCTTTCACCTGTCGGGCAGCGCCGGCCGTATCACCGGCCACGTGAGCCTTGAAGCCATGTTTCCGGATGATCTTGCGGCACTGCCCCAAAGCGTGGACGTGGCTATAGATGTCCGTAATGTCGGCGAGTTTCGTCTCCGGCAGTCCCATCAGTTGAAATCGAATCGGCAGGAAGTGCTCGCCGACGATGTAGAGGCCCGAATCAGGCAATAGGTGGTGGATGTCGGCAACGCGACCGGCCAGTGAGTTCTCGATGGGGATCATGGCGAATTGGGCCTCCCCAGACTTCACCGCGCCCAAGGCATCCTCGAATGTGGCGCACGGTAATGGATCGAGGTTTGGATAGGTCTCCCGGCAGGCAATATGAGAATTGGCGCCGGGCTCTCCTTGATAAGAGATGAGCCCGGCGGCCTTTCCGGGTGGCATGGAGGACACGTGGGTCGTCGAAGCCGCGCTGGCAGCTTTGGGCTTCTGGTTTGGCATGGGTTCTTCCGGGATGGCCTATGTGCGCGCGAGTTCGCGGCGGGCGCGCTCAAGATCGGCTGGAGTATCGACACCGAGGGGAACCGTGTCAACGAGCTCGACGTCGATGCGCATGCCGTCCTCGAGGGCGCGTAATTGTTCGAGTTTTTCCCGAAGTTCCAGAGTCGACGGTCGCAGCGCGACGAAACGTTCTAACGCATTGCGACGATACGCATAAATTCCGATGTGGTGATACAGAGGCCCATCGCCCGAGGGAGCGGTGGCTCGCGTGAAATAGAGTGCCCGTAAGCGCCGCTCCGCTACTGGCGTGCCGACCACCTTCACGACGCTCGAAGCTGTTTTTTCGGCTTCATCGGTGATTTCGCAGGCGAGCGTTGCGATGTGCACGCCTTTCGTTGACAGCGGCGCGAGGCAGGCCCGAACGAGGCGGGGCTCGAGCGTCGGCAAGTCACCCTGCAGATTAACGATGAACTCATAGTCGCCTTCGGGATCGATGCGGCTCACGGCCTCGAACACCCGGTCGGAGCCCGAAACGTGCGCGGCGCGGGTCATGATTGCTTCGCCGCCGGCCTTGCGAATGGCCGCCATGATTTCCTCGGCGTCGGTCGCCACGACGACGCGACCCAGCTCTGCAGCCATCGCTCGGCGCCAGACGTGGGCGATCATGGGTTCGCCGTGGATGTCGGCAAGCGGTTTTCCGGGAAGGCGCGAGGCTTGCATGCGGGCAGGTATGACAATCAGGGCGCTCGACATGGGCTATGGTCTCGCTCGGCTCAATAGTGGTGACAATTAGTCTCGGCTGATCCTCCTAGAACACGGGCTAGGAGTGTTGCAAGCAAAGTCGGAAATTCTATAGTTGCGCCGCGTTGTCGGGGACTGGGGTGAAATCCTCGGTGATCGGCGGCTGGTTTCGCGCGCGATCTGAAATCACTGAGAAAGCGGCAGCACAATGGACGGCTTCGAGTTCAACAAGATCGCAGGCGCTGTGCTCGCGGCGTTCCTGTTTATTTTCGGCGGCAAGGAGCTGATGCACATCTCGGCCTCGCATGGGCCGGTCAAGGCGGGCTACGAGCTGCCGGCGCCGACGGGTGCTGGTGCGGGCGGTGGGGCGGCGGCGAAGGTGTTTGATCCGGCGAGCGTGGTGGCTCTGTTGCCGCAAGCCTCGGTCGATGCGGGCAAGGATGCGTTCAAGGCCTGTGTGCAGTGCCATCGGACGGAAAAAGGCGCCACCAGTCCGCAAGGTCCCAACTTGCACGGTGTCATTGGTCGCGAAATCGCAAAAGCGCCGGGTTTTGCCTTTTCGCCAGCTCTGGCTGGCAAGGGTGGCAAATGGACCTTCGATACCCTGGCGGCTTATATCCATGATCCGCGCGGATACGTTCCTGGCAACCGCATGGCCTATGCGGGCATGAAAGACGACAAAGACCTAGCCGACCTGTTGGCGTTCTTGCGCACGCAGGCAGATACGCCTGCGCCGTTGCCAAGCAAATAATCACTGACGGAGAATGGCGATTGCCGTTCCCGTCGCCATCAGGCGGGCCGACGGGCAATCGCAATCAGCTCATCGAGCATGAAGCCTACCTTGCCATCGGTGGTGGTGGGTTTCAGAAATGCTCTGAGCGCCGGGGATGCCTCGTCGAGCATGGCGCGTAAGCGGGCCACCACATCGGTCGGCACATTCATTGTCTTCACCCACGACGCGAAATCCATGGCCTTGGGGGCGTGCTCGCGATGGGCGAGGGAAAACCCTGTCGCCTCGATCAGCGTCAGCCACTCGGCTGTGGAGAGGGCGCGCCCGTGTGACGGATCGCGCGCCTTTTCGAACGCATTATAGCCTTTGGCGGCGTCGTCGAGTTCGCCTGTAGAAAAACCCGGCGTCGTTTCGGGGTCGGGCGACACGTTGTCGACCAGAGCAAATGTTCCACCCGGTTTCAGCACGCGGAACGCCTGCCCGAGAAAGCCCGCAATGTCGCCGAAGTGATGGGGCGCAATGCGACATGACACGAGCTCGAACGAGCCGTCCGCAAACGGTAGGTTTTCTGCGTCGGCAGACGCTGTTTCAAAATTCGCAAAGCCTTTTTCATCGGCGAGCTTACGCGCCTGCACCAGCATCTCTGGCGTCAGGTCGCAGGCCACGACACGGGAGACGAAGGGGGCAAACGCGGCGGCCGTATGTCCCGCCCCCGTTGCAATATCGAGCGCGGTCCACGAGGACTTCGGCTCGACCAACTCTACGAGCCGGCCGAGGCTTGCGCCTTTTGCGTGCACTGTAGAGGTCAAGTAATTCGCAGCGTTGGCCCCGAACTGCTTTTGGATCAATTCTTTGGACATCACTTGACCTCTTCTGGACTATGCAGATTACCGGCGCAATCGGCTTACTTCTTGCCGTCTGCACCCTGGTTGTTGAGCCGGGCCAGAAGGCTGCAGGTATCCCAGCGGCCGCCTCCGAGGCGTTGCACCTCGGAATAGAACTGATCGACTAGGGCCGCCACCGGCAGATGCGCGCCGTTCTTGCGAGCTTCGTCCATCGAGATCATGAGGTCTTTGCGCATCCAGTTGACGGCAAAGCCGAAATCGAATTTGCCCTCCTGCATGGCCTTCCAGCGGTTGTCCATCTGCCAGGAGCCGGCCGCACCTTTGGAAATCGTCTCGATCACCATCGGAATGTCGAGGCCTGCTTTTTGCGCGAAATGCATGCCTTCGGAGAGGCCTTGCACGAGGCCCGCAATGCAGATCTGGTTGACCATCTTGGTGAGCTGCCCCGATCCCGGTGGGCCGATCAGATTGACGGCCCGGGCATAGGCGGCGGCGATGGGCTGTGCGCGATCGAAGACGTCCTTGTCGCCGCCGACCATCACGGTCAGCACGCCGTTTTGGGCTCCGGCTTGACCGCCCGACACCGGCGCATCGAGAAAACCGAAGCCTTTGGTCGCCGCCAGGGCATGCAGCTCGCGCGCCACATTCGCCGAGGCCGTCGTGTTGTCGATAAAAATGGCGCCTTTGGAGACCGTTTCGAAGGCGCCGTCTTTCGCAATTGTCACGGCGCGCAGGTCATCGTCGTTGCCGACGCAGCAGAAAACGTAGTCGGCCCCTTTGGCCGCTTCGGCAGGCGTCGCCGCAGCGCGACCAGCGCCATGTTCTTTCACCCAGGCGTCGGCTTTGGCGGCGGTGCGATTATAGACGACGAGATCATGCCCGCCCTTCTTGAGCAGGTGACCCGCCATCGGATAGCCCATTACGCCTAAACCCAGGAATGCAACCTTCGCCATTGCCGATCTCCACTGCTGCCGCTTGCTACCAAGGGGCGTTCTAGCGGATGGCGCAGCGAATGTCAGGTGGCGCGAATGAGAGTAGGCTTCGGGCCTATTGGCGGCGAGCTATCAGGCCGCAGCCATTTTTTCCGCTTGGGAGAGGAGGAGGTCGAGCGATTCGCGGCTCTCGATGCCCATCACGTCTTGGGCCCGCTTCTGCGCCATCTGCCAGACGGGGAAGGCATCCCGGATGACGGCTTGACCCTTCAGGGTCAGGTGCAAACCGCGACCACGCCGACCTGCTGGCGGGTCCATCGTGATATGGCCGAGCGACAGAAGGCGCTTGAGATTGCGCGACAGCGTCGATTTCTCGATATCGAGGTCGATCCCGATCTCGGCAGCGGTAATTCCGTCGGTTTGCGCGAGCTGGGTCAGCAGCGTGAACTGACTCGCCGTGATCTTGTGGCTGCGCAGCGCGTCATCATACACCCGCGTCACGATCCGGCTGAGTTGGCGCACGCGTGTGGAGATGCACGATTGCGACGTTGTTTGTGCAATCGCCTCGAGCTCAGTCTTTGCGATGTCGACTCTGGATGCCATCATGTTCATTAGGAGCCTCCCCGGCGTGGCTCGTGAAGATACAACCCCTATGCCGCGATTCGGGATTCGGCGGCAAGCCCCCGAAATACCAGGAGGAAAAAAATGCGGATCGCTGACATGCAGTGCCACGTTCTCGAAGCGCCGCTGTCGGAACCTTTCGGTTGGTCGTTCAATCAGACGAGCGTGCGCCAGTCCTGCCTCGTCGAGGTGGTGGCGGAAGACGGCACGTCCGGCTGGGGTGAATGCTTCGGGCCTGCGGCATTGAACGCGGCCGTGGTCGGCGCTTTCCGGTCCTACCTGGTTGGCCAGGATGCCTTCGCCACTGAACGGCACTGGCAGACGATTTACAACACGTTCCGCGATCAGGGTCAGAAAGGACTTGTGGTCACGGCGCTGTCTGGTCTCGATATCGCCTTGTGGGATTTGAAGGGAAGGCTTTGGGGGCAACCCATTCATCGCCTCATGGGAGGGCCGCTTCGCCAGGAAGTGCAGGCCTATGCCACCGGCACCTATCGGCGCGGCAGTGGCGACCCGACGACGTATATCACCGAGGAAGTAGCGGACTACGTTCGGCAGGGATTTTCTGCCGTAAAACTGAAAATAGGCTTCGGCGTCGACGAGGACGCCAAGTTGATCGCCGCTGTGCGCGAGACGATCGGCCCCCGCGTTGGCCTGATGCTCGACGCCAACCACGGCTTCGATGCGATTGAAGCAATCGCACTCGGGCGCAAAGTCGCCCATCTCGATATCGGCTGGTTCGAGGAACCGGTGGTGCCCGACGATCTCGACTCCTATGTCGAGGTGCGGCGCGGGCAGCCGATTCCGGTTGCCGGCGGCGAGTGCGAATTCACGCGCTGGGGTTTTCGTGAGGTCTTCACGCGCCGCGCCATCGACATCATCCAACCCGATACCTGTGCAGCGGGCGGTTTGTCGGAGTGCAAAAAGATTGCCGACATGGCGACAGCCTTCGGGGTGCGCTACATCCCGCACGTCTGGGGCTGCGGCGTGGGGTTGGCGGCGGCGATGCAACTTCTGGCGGTCTTGCCGCATTCGCCGCCACGCCACAGGCCCATCGAGCCTCTGCTCGAATTCGACCGTTCGGAGCACCCGTTTCGCCAAGCGATCTTGAAAACCCCACTCGAACACGTCGGTGGCGTGGTCCGCGTTCCGGATGGCCCCGGCCTCGGCATCGAGGTGAACCGCGAGGCGATCGAGCGGTTCAGGAGCAAGGTGAGAATTTGAGGCCACGCAAGGTGCGGAAAGTCTTTATGGAAACCCAGTGATGCCCAACCTTCATCCAGCCTTCGCCCGCACTGATGCGTTCTGCGCCGCGTTCGATCTGCGCCTGCCCATCCTGATGGCGCCCATGGCGGGGGCCTGCCCCGCCTCACTCGCGATTGCTGTCGCGCGCGCCGGTGGACTCGGCGCTTGCGGGACGCTGCTCATGCAGCCGGATGCGATACGGGGCTGGGTTGCGGATGTTCGCGCGGCGACCAATGGGGGTTTTCAGCTCAACATCTGGATTCCCGATCCCCCACCCGTGCGCGATGCGGCAAACGAGGCTGCGGTGCGCACGTTTCTCGGGCACTGGGGACCAGTGGTCCCGCACGAGGCGGGAGATACCGCTCCGCCTGATTTCGCGGCCCAGTGCGAGGCGATGCTGGAGGCCGGTCCGTCGATCATCTCTTCGATCATGGGGCTCTATCCAGAACCTTTCGTCACGCGCATGAAGGCCCAAGGCATCAAGTGGTTCGCCAATGTGACAACGGTGGCCGAGGCGAAAGCTGCGGTGGCGGCGGGCGCCGATGCCGTCGTGGCACAGGGCATGGAAGCGGGTGGACATCGCGGCGCGTTCGAGGCCGGGCGCGCAGCGGCCGGATTGGTTGGTTTGTTCGCGTTGTTGCCGGCTGTCGTCGATGCGGTCGGCCACCGCGTGCCCGTGATTGCGACGGGAGGCATCGCCGATGCGCGTGGCATTGCCGCCGCACTCGTTTTGGGCGCCTCTGCTGTGCAGATAGGCACCGGACTGTTGCGTACGCCCGAGGCCAAGCTCGCCCCGGCCTGGGCCGACGCCATCGCAGCGACGCAGCCCGAGGACACGACGGTCACGCGCGCCTTCTCGGGCCGGCTCGGCCGCAGCATCGCCACGGCCTACGTAACGGCGGCCAACGCACCGGATGCGCCAGCGCCAGCGCCCTACCCCGTGCAACGCGGCCTCACCCAAGCCATGCGAGACGCTGGAACGGCGGCCAATGATATCGATCGTATGCAGGCCTGGGCCGGCCAAGCGGGTCGGCTGGCCCCGGTGGAGCCCGCGAGCGATTACATTCAGCGCATTTGGGCGGAGGCGCGAGGCCTGCTCGGGTAGTTCGATCAGGCGAGGAAAGGCGAAAGATCAGCCAGCGCCGGCCAACAGCGAAAGCTGTCGCGGGCTCAGACCGTCCTGATCGACGAGGCGGGTCGGATAATCGCCGGTAAAGCAGTGGTCGGTGAACTGAGGATTGCGTGAATCGCGCCGCTCATGCCCGAGCGCGCGGTAAATCCCGTCGACCGAAATGAAAGCCAAACTGTCGGCTCCCATGAAGTCGCGCATCTCGGCCACAGTCATATTGGCGGCGAGCAGCTCGTTGGTGTGCGGCGTGTCGATTCCATAAAAATCGGGGTGCGTGATTGGCGGGCTCGAGATGCGCAAGTGGACTTCGCGCGCGCCCGCTTCCTTCAACATGGCGACGATCTTCTTCGACGTCGTGCCCCGCACGACGCTGTCGTCGATCAGAACGATCCGGTTGCCTCGAATGACGCCAGGATTGGCGGAGTGTTTCAGCTTCACGCCGAGTTGGCGGATGCGCTGCTCGGGCTCGATAAAGGTGCGGCCGACGTAGTGATTGCGGATGATGCCGAGTTCGAAGGGAATCCCCGAGTGCTGCGCAAAGCCGATGGCGGCGGGCACGCCCGAATCGGGGATTGGCACCACGACGTCGACATCGATGGGTGATTCCTTGGCCAGTTCCGCGCCCATCTGTTTGCGGATGTCATAGACGCTGCGTCCGCCCACGATGCTGTCGGGGCGCGCGAAGTAGATGTACTCGAAGACGCACGGGCGCGCCTGGCGGCGGGGGAAGGGACGATGGCTCGTGAGGCCATCGCGTGTGATGACCACCACTTCGCCATTCTCGACCTCGCGTACGAACTCAGCGCCGACGATATCGAGGGCGCACGTTTCGGAGGCCAGCACCCAAGCTTCACCCAACCTGCCGAGCACCAGCGGCCGAATGCCGATCGGATCGCGGGCGCCGATCAGCATGTCATTGGTGACGCAGGCGAGCGCGTAAGCGCCCTCGATCTGCAGCAGCGCATCGATGAAGCGTTCCACGACGCGCCGCTTCTTCGAGCGCGAGATGAGATGCAGGAAGACTTCCGTGTCGGAGGTCGAATGAAAGATGGCGCCGGAGGAGACCAGTTCCGTTCGCAGCGTCATGGCATTGGTCAGGTTGCCGTTGTGGGCGATCGCAAAGCCACCCTGGTCGAGATCGGCGAACAGGGGCTGCACGTTGCGCAACACAACCCCGCCCGTCGTCGAATAGCGGTTGTGGCCGAGAGCCATATTGCCCTTCAGCCGTTCGATCACATCCACTTTGTTGAAGTTGTCACCGACGAGGCCCAGGTGGCGTTCCTGATGAAAGCGCTCTCCGTCGTAGGTGACGATGCCGCTACCTTCCTGGCCGCGATGCTGGAGAGCGTGCAATCCCAGCGCGGTGACGGCCGAGGCGCTGTCGTGACCGAAGATGCCGAAGACGCCGCACTCTTCGCGCAGGCGATCATCGTCGAACGATGAACGAGCTGTTTCGCGTGCCGCCGTCGGTTGGCGTCCGGTCATGGGTGCCGCTCCGTCGTTGCCAGAATCTCACCCTTACGACCTTCGAACCCGGCGACTGAGCCGCTCATCGATCGTAATAGTCATTTGTATAACAGATTCAAGTGCAAGACCACGTGCTACGGCCCGATGTGTAAACATTCCACCGGGGTATCGTACCGTTTGCCGCGCTGAACACTGTTACCCACGGTCGGCTCAACCCTGCGGATCAGATTTCGGGTCGGTCAGCGATTGAGGGACGAATCGAACGAGCAGTCTTTCGAACGTCTGCCCGGTCGATTTGAGATAGGGCAGAGATTTCGCTTCACGAACCCAAACGTACGGGGATGGTTCGGGAAAAAACTTCTCGTAGAACATGTATGGGATGACGATCAGCACGAAACCGCGCACGGCGCCGAAGACGAAACCGAGCACGCGATCGATCATTCCGATGTTGGAGTCGAGAATGGTATCGGAGATGCGCGCCGTGATCAGATGGACGATGACCAGCGCCACCAGGAATATAATGGCGCCGACAACGATTTGCACGACAACCAGCGGCGCATCGTTGAACTGCTTCGCAAGGTCTTGTGCAGCGGCTTTGTGGGCGACGACGAAATAGAGCACCGCGGCGGCGGCTGCGACCCATGACAGGATCGACAGGACTTCGCGGGTGAATCCGCGATACATGGCGAGCAGTCCCGACAGCAACATCATACCCAGGAGGGCCAAGTCGAGGTAGGTCAGGGGGCCCATGCTGAGATCGTCCTTCGCTCGTCTCGGTATCGTCGACGGTCTACACGCAGCCAGTGTCCACGCGGAGCGGACAATGGTGCTCTCACTGGCACGGCCCTATCG
>JANOKV010000418.1:0-3215 GCA_031419415.1 Hyphomicrobiales bacterium
GTAGGCCGCTGCCGCACGCCGGATCGATTGGCGTAGCTCTTCTGGGTCCTGCCAGACCGTGATCGCATGCAGATCGACGATGCAGTAGATGCAGTCGTGCGTCTTCTGCATGGCCACCCAATTGACCATGGCGCCCAGATAGTTACCCAGCGTCAGACTGCCCGTCGGCTGCATCCCGGAGAAGACCCGGGGCGTGAGAGGTATCATCGTGTGATCCTGTGAAGCGGCGGTGTTGGAAAGTGGCGCGTTATGCGGCGCGCCTATGACGAGCGCAAGGCGCTCTGCCGGTCTCGAGGCGGCGTAGGTTCAGCGCCATCGGCGGCGATCAACCTTTGCCATTGTCCGCCATCTTTTCGATTTTCTCCTGCATGGCGGCAAGCTGAGCTTTCAGTTCGGCGAGTTCCGTCGATGTGGCCTTGGGTTCGGCCTGGGGTGCGTATGGCGCCGGTGGTTCTTTCGCGCTGGGCTGGGATGGTTCGGATTTGCCCGGCGATGCGCCGGCTCCCGCCTTTGCTGGATTGAACGGGGTGAACACAGACATTGCCTGCTCGAACAGTGCGAGGTTTTTGCCGGCCTGCTCTTGGTAGGCCTCGAAGGCGCCCTTGGGCGTAAAGGGGGTCGTGAATTGTTTGCGGAACCGATCTTGCTCGCGAGTCAGTGTGTCGAGGCTCACCTGCAAGTAGCTTGGCACCATGCTCTGCATCGTATCGCCGTAGAACCGGATGAGCTGGCGCAGGAACGGCACGGGCAGAAGCGTCTCGGTGCCGGCCCGGCTTTCCTGCTCGACGATGATCTGGGTCAGGACGGCATGCGTGAGGTCGTCGCCGCTCTTGGCGTCGTAGACCACGAAATCGCGCTCGGCGCGCACCATCGTCGCCAAGTCCTCGAGCGTCACATAGGTGCTCGACTCGGTATTGTAGAGGCGCCGATTGGCGTACTTCTTGATGACGACCGGTTCTTTTTTGTCCGCGGCCGCTTCCGCCTTGTTCAGCATGGCTTCCGCCGCTCCAAATTCCAGTGTGCAGGTGCAAAAAGGCTACCACATCGCCAGCTTGGCGCAAATATGCCCTGCAATGGGCGATCAGAAACAAGCGCTCGAATGGCGAATTGCGACACGAGCGCTGGGGGACTATGTTGCGGGGGTAGGGTGACGACCCCATTCCAAAGCGCGATACCGGCATTGCCAGCGGTCGCGAGCGCCACAGAACCACAGGGAGAACGACGATGAGCTCTGATGCCACCACGATCGTCATCGCAAGCGCGGCCCGCACGCCAGTCGGCTCTTTCAATGGTTCACTGGCGAGCCTTGCCGCCCACGAACTGGGCAAGGTCGCTATCCAGGCCGCCCTCGCGCGGGCCGGTGTCGATGCCGCCGACGTCTCGGAGGTCATCCTGGGCCAGATCCTGGCGGCCGGCGCGGGCCAGAACCCGGCGCGTCAGGCCTCGATCAATGCCGGTATTTCGGTCGATGCGCCGGCTTGGGGCATGAACCAGCTCTGCGGCTCGGGCCTTCGCGCCGTGGCGCTGGGCGCCCAGCAGGTCCTCGACGGGGCGACCATCGTCGTCGCCGGCGGCCAGGAGAGCATGAGCCAGGCGCCCCATGTGATGCACCTGCGCGACGGCACCAAGATGGGTGACGCCAAAATGATCGACACCATGATCAAGGACGGCCTGTGGGACGCTTTCAACGGCTACCACATGGGAACGACGGCGGAGAACGTCGCGCGCCAATTCCAGATCACCCGTGAAGAGCAGGACAAATTCGCGGTGGCCTCGCAGAACAAAGCCGAGGCCGCCCGAAAGGCGGGTCGGTTCAAAGACGAAATTGCACCGGTCACGATCAAGGGTCGCAAGGGCGACACCATCGTCTCTGACGACGAATACATCAAAGACGGTGTGACGCTGGAGAGCATCGCCAAACTGAGGCCTGCCTTCGATACGAAAGACGGCTCGGTCACCGCCGCCAATGCGTCCGGCATCAACGATGGCGCAGCGGCTGTCGTGCTGATGACGGCCGCCGAGGCTAAACGCCGAGGCATCGAGCCGCTGGCGCGCATCGTGTCTTGGGCGTCCGTTGGCGTCGACCCTGCGATCATGGGTACCGGCCCGATCCCGGCGGCCAAGAAAGCTCTTGAGAAAGCCGGCTGGACAGTGGGCGATCTCGACCTGATCGAGGCCAATGAAGCGTTCGCGGCGCAGGCGTGCGCGGTGAACAAGGGCCTGGGCTGGGATACTTCCAAGGTCAACGTCAACGGCGGCGCCATCGCTATCGGCCACCCGATCGGGGCCTCGGGCGCGCGCGTTTTGACCACGCTGCTCTACGAGATGAAGCGCCGCGATGCCAAGAAAGGCCTCGCCACACTGTGCATCGGCGGCGGCATGGGCGTCGCCATGTGCGTCGAGCGGGATTGAGCGGGCGATCATCGGGGGACACGGATGAAGTGGAAGGTCGGCGACGTCACGGTCACCAAGATCGTCGAACTGGAGACGGTTGGCGGTAGCCGCTTCATTCTCCCCGATGCAACCTATGAAGCGGTTCGCCCGATTGCCTGGATGTGTCCGCATTTTGCGGATGCGAGCGGCAAGCTGCGCATGAGCATCCATTCGCTGGTCGTCGAAACGCCCGATCGCACGATCATCGTCGATACGTGTCTGGGCAACGACAAGAAAGAACGGCGCGTGCCCACATGGAACGACCGCCAGGGGCAGTTCCTGCAGGACCTCGCTGCGGCCGGTTTCCCGCGCGAGCGGATCGATCAGGTGCTGTGCACGCATTTGCACGTCGATCACGTCGGCTGGAACACCATGTTGGTCGGTGGGCGCTGGCGGCCGACGTTCCCCAACGCGCGCTATCTGTTCGGCCGCGTCGAGTTCGAGCACTGGCGCCAGCAGATCGACAACGCCCACATGCTGCCGGTCTTTGCCGACAGCGTGACGCCGATCGTGGACGCTGGACTGCACGAGTTGGTGGAAGTGGATCAGCAGTTGTCGCCGGAAATATCTTTGGTGCCGACGCTGGGCCACTCACCGGGACATGTGTCGGTGAAGATTTCCTCGCGCGGCGAGGAGGCGCTGATCACGGGTGACTTCGCCCACCACCCCTGCCAGTTCGCTCATCCCGAATGGTGTTCGAGCGCCGACTTCGATCCGGCCGCCGCCGAGGCGACGCGCCGCCGTGTGCTCGCAGAACTGGCGGAGACACCCATTCTGGTGAT
>JANOKV010000419.1:0-11022 GCA_031419415.1 Hyphomicrobiales bacterium
GCCGCTTCAATCGTCGAACTCACTGAGATCGCCATCGGCGAGTCCGAGCATGACCTCGCCCCGCCGACTTCCGGTCAAGGTCTAATCACCTGACGAAATATGGTCCGCTTCGCACTTCGGGTTGACGACTGGAGCGGGTCAAGAAGGACGGTGGCCGACGGCCACAATGCCTCAATGGGTACGCTCGGTATACCCCCAGCAACAGACGTCTGAGCCCGACTTTCTGTTCCGTTGCTCCCCGAACCCCTATCTACCCCGGGTCAAACGGTCTTTTGCGCGCTGGATCGTCGATGATCCGACGTTGAACGTTCGCGCGAGCTCGCGGACGCTGCTTCCATCCTCCAACCGCCTTCGGATTTCGCCGTCCTGATAGGCGGTAAGCTTGGGCTTCGGTCCAAACTTCAGGCCTTTGCGCTTGCGATGCCTGACGCCCTCGGCCGACCGCCGCTTGATGCGATGCCCCTGTCCTCGGCCAAGGCGGACAGGAACGCCAAGATGCCCTTGCCGATCGGTGTCGTCAGATCGAGCCACTGCCGATCTAGCACCTTGATAGTTGCGTATGCTGCCGCGACCCGCTCCATGATTTCGATACCGTCTTTCATCGATCGTGTGGCCCGATCCCACTCGGCCAGAACCAACGTGTCGGCCGGTGTCAGGATCGCGAGCGCCTTCTCGAGTTCGGGTCGGTTGCGGGTGCTCGCCCCCGACTGCTTCTCGAAGAAGATTTTTCTGCACCCCGCCGCCTTCAGGGCAGCGATCTGCCGGTCGAGATTTTGATCTTTCGAAGAGACCCGGGCGTATCCAATTTTCATGCTCGAATGATAGCACGAGCCATGTTAACTCGGCACGCATAACCTGGCACACTCGAAGCCAGACGTACGGCGGTTTTTCGAGAGTGTGCCATAAAGTCTACTACTCGGCACAGTCCGGAGCTCGAGTGGGCCGCGTCCGTTTGGGGGCTCGAGTAGCAGAGGAACAGAAGGTCGGCTTCCGACGTCAGCTGCTGGGGGTATACCGAGCGAGCCCATTGAGGCATTGCGGCCGTCGGCCGCCGTCGCTTGTGACCCAAAGCGGCCCAAGTTGCTCGCTTACAATCACCATGGCCGCTGTGCACATTCGCGGCGCAAGTGCGCGGTTCGCGCCACCTGCGCACTTCAAAAAACATCGAGGTCATGCCCGGCCACTACCTCCCCCTTGTAGGTTTGGCGGATCTCCTCAATCACGACGTCTTCCCGCTCTACTTCACCGCCGCCAGCATTCGAACGGTGATAGAGCACGAGCAACTCCGGCCTCACCACGTTCGCGATTTCCGCCAGCTCGACCGACGACGTGTGGTGGCGGCGCCGATACTCTTGCCAGCTCGGTGAGACCTTGCGAAAGCTTTCCATCGAATAGACTTCGTGGATGAGGACGTTGCATTCCCCACTGTGGTCGATAAGCGCTTGGGTGGGTGCGGTATCGCCGGAGAGCACGATAACGCGGTCTGGCGTCTCGAACCGATAGCCAAAGGAATCGGCCATTTCCTCGTGCCGCACGGAAAATGCCGTGACCGTGACGTTACGATCCTTCCAGACCACTCCCGGCCTGATCTCGTGCGCGTTTACCTTGTAACCAGTCGGGCTTTTTTGGCTGAGGCCACTAACCCGACCGTCGATGTCCAGCTTCCAAGCCTTTTGGATGTGCTCGGTCATGGCCGCGAGTCCCTTCGGACCATAGACCTCAAGCGGCTCCTTCCGGCCCATCACCCACGGCGTAAAGATGAGATCGGGATAGCCGACCGTGTGATCCGAGTGCATGTGCGTGAGGAACACTGTCTTGATATTCACGCCCCCGAAGCCCAATGCCTCCACGCCGTTCTCGTAGGCCGCCGTCACGCGCCGGATCACGCCCGGCCCGAAGTCAACGAGATAAGGCGTGTCGTTGACGACGATAGCCGTCGCCGAACCTGAGCTGTTTGGATCGGGACGAGGGGTGCCGGTCCCAAGCATCACAATTCGGCTTGATCGATCAAAGGTCGTGGTCTTCTGCGACGCTTGCGTACCAGACATGGTCGGTCACCTGTTAAAGGAGGTTGCTCGGCGCGTTAGGTCGGCCTGATGCGCGCCTTCACTCTGGGATTAGGTTGGCCGCCTCAACGACTTTTGCCCAAGCTACCCGGTCGGTCTTGAGCTGAGCCCGAACCTCTGCGCCGATGATTCCGGCCGGCTTCGTGTCCATTGCGCGGAACTTCTCGATGACATCGGGGAGCTTGAGCGCGGCCTGCACTTCGCGTTCCAGTAGAGCGGCGATCGGCTCGGGAATTCCTGCCGGCGCCAGCATCACAGAATAGATATCGACCCTGAAACCGGGATAGCCAGACTCGGCGATCGTGGGCACATCCGGCGCGAGAGTCGAACGGCTAGCTTGCGATACGCCGAGACCCTTAAGTCGTCCCGCATGCACGTGTTCCATCATGCCGGCAGTGATGACAAAACCGATTTTAACGTGCCCACTCACGAGATCGGCGACCATTGGTGGATTGCCGTGGTAGGGCACATGAATTGCCTCGAACCCAGCGTGCAAGCGAAACTTCTCCATCACCAGATGGCCAGGGGTCCCGATGCCGCCGCTGGCATAGATGATGGGCTCCTTCCTTGCGGCGGCGGCCTTCGCGAAAGCGACAAACTCTGCCACCGAATTGACCTGAACCGACTCGTGCACGATCAGCATATTGCCCGACGTGGTGACGATTGAAATCGGTCTGAAGTCTTTTTCCGGGTCGAAAGGTATCTTTTTGTAGAGGCTCGGGTTCACAGTTAGCGTCGTATCCAGAACCATGCCCAGCGTGTATCCGTCGGGCGCCGCCTTGGCGATCACGGTGGTTCCGAGATTGCCGCCGGCGCCTGGCCGGTTCTCGATCACGAATGGCTGTTTAAGAGTGACCGACAGCTTGTCGGCAATCGTACGCGCGAAGATGTCCATCGGCCCACCCGCTACATAGGGAACGACCAGCTTGATCACGCGGTTGGGATAGAGCCGTTCGGCCGCCGCGCTGACTGACCACGGAACGTATCCGAGCGCCACGATTACCAGGAACACATTGGTGAAACGAGAGGATGGCTTCGCGATCATGCTTCCCTCCGTCGTTGCTGATGCCAGGACCATGACAAGTGTCCGCGGTTCCACCGTGCGCGCTTGCGCTGCAGCTGAAAAGTGCTATTCCCCTGCATCTGGATAGCAACTTTGCTAAGGGCTAAAAATGCGGTGGAACGACCGGATCGGGCGTCGCCTCAGGTTGAGCGACCTCCATATCCTACTCGCCGTGGCGCAATGCGGGAGCATGGCAAAGGCTGCTCGACAACTAGCCATGTCCCATCCGGTGGTCTCGCGCGCGATCGCTGAACTAGAACGCACTCTCGGTGTGCGTCTTCTTGAGCGAAACCCGCACGGCGTCGAACTCACCGAGTTCGGGCGCGCCATGCTCACTCGCAGCCACGCCGCCTTCGACGAGCTGCGGCAAGGCGTGAAGGACATCGAATTCCTTACCGACCCGACCGCTGGGGAAGTTAGGATTGCAAGTAGCGCTCCTTTGTCGGCAAGCTTCGTTTCCGCAGTGATCGATCGGCTCTCCAGGCGCTATCCACGCATCAATTTTCATGTCGGCGTCTGGGACTCGCACGAGCTGTATCGTGACCTGCGTGAGCGCAGCGTAGACCTATTGATAGTGCGGAAAACTGGCCACGCTGCCGACTCACAATTCGACTTCGAGTGTCTTTACGATGACCCAATCGTCGTCACGGCGGGCGTGAACAATCCTTTGGTCCGGCGGCGCAGAATCGAGCTTCTCTCGTTGGTGGATGAGTTGTGGGCTCTCCCGCCCCTGGACACCCCGCCTGGCGCATTCATTTTGGAGGCATTTCGAGCCAGCGGGCTTGAGTTCCCGCGCGCAAAGGTGGCCACTTTCCCCTTCGCAATGCGATGCAGTCTGCTGGCAAGCGGGCGCTTTCTGACTGTTCTCCCGCGATCCGTGCTGAGGTTCCCTGTCAAGCATCCGTTCATCAAGGAGTTGCCGGTCGAATTGCCGATTACCTCCGGGCCGATCGGAATTCTGACCCTGAAGAACCGGGTGCTCAATCCTGTGGCACAACTCTTCGTTGCGTGCGCCCGCGAAGTCGCAAGACCGCTTGGCCGTCGGGATTAGTCGTCCCACCTGCAGAAAGTTGCACGCCGGCAACCCGTGAACAGTGCTTTTCGATTCCGAATGTCGGCCCATCTCGACGTTGCGCTGCGGCGCAGCAAATCTTCGGCTATCGGGCCTATTGCGTCGGCGATCGTCAAGCGATCCGTTGAATGGCAGCTTTCAGGTGTGGAGGATGAGTGACGGCAGCGGTCGCAATCCGGTGCTGCTGACCCCAACCGGACTCAGTGCCCGTACGCAACGCCTGTGTGGCAATGCTCGCATTTAGTTGGCGAGGCCAGGTGTGCGCCGCAGCATTCGCCTGTCACAGTGACATACGCGCCAAATGTCGGCTTCACCCCGGAGACCCGTTTGGTTCTTGTTTTCACTGAGGGCCAGGAAGAGACGAAAATCGGCCCGTGTCACGCGCTCTAAAGCAGACCAAGATGATATGCGCCTATTTGCTGGCAGTAACTTCGATCAGTCCGACATTGTGAGCGCCATTACCGCGCGCTGAATAATCGGTGCAACGAGAACGACCACCGGCAGCATCGATAGTCATGAGATCGTCTAAGAACGCGTGATGGGCTGGGCAACGCGATGTGCCCAAACTGCTCACTTCAATGCGCTTCGCAACACGTGCCCGATGACGATCATTTGTGGAATAACCGTTGTAGTGAAATGCGCCAGCGTCGCCCCGACGTGTGGCGCGGCCGGCAGCCGGCGAAGCGGCGGCAAGTGATGCGCGATGGCCCCGGATTCGGCCTTCATGGCCTGTTGCACGTGCTTCGTCGCCCTGGCCATGGCGCCATCGCGAAAGTGGGGAACGAGCGTTACGTGCATCACTGCCAGATAGCCGGGCCATCCGGTCAGATCCCGGTAGAGGTTGGGAACGACCGGATCGATTTTAGAGCGATCGCCAAATCCAAAGTCGTTGATCAATCGGCGAAGCTCGGGCGGCAAGGCGGTGAGTGGCGTCATCACTGGCAGTCCCCCGGGGATGGCTGTGGGCGGGGTCCAATGGGCCAAGTTCAGTTGGGAAGCCGGTGCGTCTGACTTCATGCGCTCCAGCAGGCTCAACATGCTCAACGGATTGACGGGGTTGGCGCGGTTATAGGCGTCGAACAGGTTGCGCAATTGATCGGTAGCTGGGCCGTCGAGGCCGATGGCCACCCGGGCAGATGCTTCAACCGGTGGCATGAGTCCGGACGGAGCCGTCTCGCGGGCGACACGCCATGCGGCCTCCTGTATCCGCCCCGCGCGAAAGAAGGGACCGATCGCGTCCCATACCTCCTCGAGGACACCGGGCGTCGTTGCCAGGTTCCGGAAGATGAGCGCGACGATCGGGCCGCCGGTCCAGTGCCGGATCTCGCTGTAGATCTGTCGAATATGCGGCGGCGAGTCGACCTCGGCCAGTTCCGGCAAATTATCCATATTGTGTGCGGCTGGCATGAACAGGGCCTCTCGATCGCCGGGGCATGGTTGGAGTCGAGCGGCAACCAACGGCGCCGCTCGACCTCGTTGCGTCAAGCCTTCGTCACGAACGGTGCGGGCGCCAGAAAGCGCGACCCGGCAGTGTTGAAACCGGTATGCGTGCTCGCCAATGCTGCGGCACGCAATGCGCATAGCAGTTCAGCCGCAAGCGTGTGGTTCCAGAACCACCGATTGATCTGCCCGCTCGATGGTTGCGGTCCGATGGCTTGCACCGCCTCCATGTAGAGCGCCTTCATATCGTCGGCGATGTAGCGCATCACGACGGCGGACGACAAACCGCCGATCGGACTTTCCGGAACGCTGCCATCGAGAAACCGGACAGCAAACGCCGCCCAGTCGCTCGGCGCCACTCTCGAAATTCCAACGGTGGTGCGGCCGAACCGATGCGTGGCGGCGCTCCAATGCGGCAGCACCGACGCCAACTCGGTTTCGAGCCCCGACATCCAAGCCTTCACATCCGTCGCGGCCGGCGTGACGAACTCCGGCACGACCATCTGCGGCTGCCATCCCGGCTGATCGCGCATGCTCGGCGCGTCTTCGGGGAAGTCCTCGAGAACCACCGGGCCAGCGTCCCTCGCGAGCAGCGCCAACGCCGCGCCGAGAACCCGATGCTGGAAGGTCTTGTCTTCCGGCTCACCCAACGGGCGACCGAGCGGGAACGGAACCCAGAGCCCACGCGGCGGTTTCGACGATTCCATGTGCGGGCGTACGAGCCCAATGACGACGGTAGCGACACCGCGTGCTTCGATCATATTGGCAAGCGCGCTCACGGCGCGCGTACAGAAGGGTCAAACAGGACAGAGTAAGACGACGTCCACTTTGTCCTGATGCAAGCTGCCGGCGAGGGCATCTGCAGTTTGTACCATAGTGGCGGGGTCTGTTGACCCCATCACGGAGTAATGCGTTTCGGCGACGCTGCCGATGACGCCCTCGGCGGCCAGTTCCTTCAGCCGGTCGATCGGGTAGGCGACGTTGATGTCGCGCTGGAAACCTGCCCGATCGAAATTGATCGAGATGTGGCTCATGAGCATGTCGGACGCCGGAAACGTCGCCGGCAGCTCGCGATGCTCGGTGGTTCCCACCGGGAACGGCATCTCCGACCGGCGATGCAAGGCGGCGCTGGTCAGAATCGCAATACGGCTTTGTGCGAGCGGTCGCGTGCGAACCCACGGAAAGGTCGTTGGCGGGGGGCAGTCAAGACCAACGACGGCCTCCCGGGTCCCCAGCGGTATGTCTTCAATGCGCGCCATCCGGCATTCTCCTTTTCGTGGTTTATCCAATTCGACACCATCGCCGACGTTGGTCTCATGGGCTCGCCAACAGGTCCGGCAGCTCGGCCAGAGTGCGAATTTCGCGACAGCTTTCGTGCCCAATTCAGGTCGTTCAAGCCGCCCTAGTGAATTGCGCGCGGCGCCGCGCGAGCCAAACCGTCGAAAAGATCGAGCATACGGTCTCGCCACGAAGCTATGGCATCCGACGCTTCGAGTAGCTCGAAGGCGCTTGTCGCGCGAGCCCATTGGAAGCCACCGAAGGCGATGTAGTCGGCGTAGGAAGCCGTCGCCCCGCCGAGAAAGGATTGTGCCGCAATCGTCGTGCGCAACGGTACGAGCGAGCGGCGAAAGAGAACCACATCCGCATCGCGCTTCGCCTGAATATCCTCGAGCCTGGCGCCGAAGCGCTCTTCCCGCGATGTTCTGAAATAGTCCCTGTCCTGCTCCGCGAGGCAGGACCAGACGTCGGCAATGATGAGGCGTGCAATGCCCGGATGAAGCACGGAATCGGCCCAGCTATTCACGAAATGGGCGCTTTACCCGCAGCGCCGCCGAATAACGATGGCCGATCCGGATAGCGCGCTTCCAGGTCCTCAGCGATCGCCCAGCTATCCGAGACGATGTGGTCGCCATCACGCAGGACGGGAACACGGCCTTGGCCGGAAAATGCAATCGTTGATTTTTCGGTGAAGCGCCACGGCCGGCACTCGACCGCCAATCCCCTGTGCGCCAGCGCCATTCGTGTTCGCCAGCAAAACGGGCTGAAGCGAACCTCCGGATTGGCGCCCGCGAGATCGTAAAGCTCGATCGTCATGAAACCCAGCCCCCCCGTTGACGAATAATGGCCTATGGCCCTGTGGAAAAGCAGCCTTGCTCGTGGTCGATCATCGATCCCCCTTCTTGGATGGCGAGTTGCGCGATCTGAACAGAGTCAGAGCCGGCCGAACCATCCCCTCCAGCAAGGCACGCTGAGGATTGGCTCTGGAGGCCACACGAATCCCGAGCAAAATTCCAAGAAACAGTCGAGCCGCATCGGCAACATCGACTGATCCCGGCAACGCGCCTTCGCGGTCAGCCGCCCCCAGACAACGACCGAAGAAACTCTCGATTTCCTTCAAGTATGCAGAGATGACCAGCTGCAATTCCTTGTCGTGCGGCGCCACTTCGAGAGCGGAATTGACGATCAAGCATCCACGCCGGTCGGGATCCGACAGCGACCGCGAGATCACCTCCTTGAAAAAGACTTCGATGGCGTCTTGGCCGGTATATTTTGCTTCGATCCGCGTTATGCGCTCGCGCATGGACTGCTGGGCGTACCGCTCGAGCGCTTCAGCAAAAAGCCGGCGCTTGTCACCAAAGGCATTATAGAGGCTGGGGCCATTGATGCCCATCTGCGATGCAAGATCGCGAACGGAGGTGGCGGCAAGGCCGCGCCGCCAGAAACATTCGATGGCGGCGTCGAGCACCGCGTCGTTGTCGAATGCGCGTGGTCGCGACATGCCCTGGTTCCTCGAGGCGCGACGAGCGCCCCATCCGAGGACACGCTTATCATATATTTTGTTTCGATCGATACAAATAAATGTGCTGTATGCTTCCCCTTGCGTAGATCGGCAGCCGCGATGGCGCGCAGAATTGATTCCGGCTTGGGCGACAGATCGTGAGGGTCCCATGGCTCGTTTGACGGATTTTGACGATTTGGGACGCGACTATTACGAGTCGATGCCTATGCCGCGCTTTGACAGCACGCCATGGAGCGTAGCCAAACCCGCGCGCGCGGCCCGCATCGCCATGATCTCGACGGCAGGCCTACAGCGACGTGGCGATCGTCCTTTCTCCGTCGACTCGTCGGATTATCGCTTGCTGCCGAGCGACCTCGAGGCGGCCGATCTCGTCATGAGCCACATCTCCACGAACTTCGACCGCACCGGCTTTCAAGAAGACCACAACGTTGTTTTCCCGATCGATCGCCTCAAAGAGTTGGTCGCTGCCGGCGACGTCGGGTCAGTCGCATCGATCCATTATTCGTTCATGGGCGCCACCCATCCCGATAAACTGGAGCGAACGGCGCATTCTCTGGCGGGGCTCTTGAAGCAGGACAACGTCGATGCGGTACTGCTCGTCCCTGTCTGACCCGCCTGCACGCGCGCCGTGGGCGCGCTCGGCCACTATCTCGAGGGTGAGGGAATACCGACGGCAGGGTTCAGTCTGATCCGTTTGCATACCGAGAAGATTCAGCCGCCGCGTGCGCTCTGGGTCCCCTTCGAACTCGGTCGACCGCTCGGAGTACCCAACGACCCAGCGTTCCAGACCAGGGTCTTGCGGGCCTTGCTCGGTCTATTCGATGCGAAAGCAGGGCCGATCCTGGTCGACTATCCGGAGGACGCGCCTGGAACGGGGCCGAGCGACATGACCGGCATGGCGTGCGCGATCCGGTTTGACCGCCCGGAGGCACAAGAAACACTCGAGTCGGCTCTTTTGCGGGAGATCCGCGAGCTGCAGCCTTGGTATGATCTGGCATTCGAACGACGCCAGCGCACCACCTTCGGCGCGTCCCGGCTGTCGATCGAGACCATCGCCACGTATCTGATGCAGTGGCAGGCAGACCCGCGGCCGGAGAGCCCCCATGCCAATCAAACGCCCGAGGCATTACTCAAGCTCGCAGCGGAAGACTTGAAAGTATTCTACTTCGAAGCGCTTGCCGGGCAACCACCGCCTATGAGCGGGCGGGCCGCCGCCGATTGGTTCTGGGGTGAGACGTCGGCTGCCAAGCTGTTCGTAGCTCTGCGGGAGCGGTGCATCGCCGACAGCAATCCGGAGCGCCAACTGATTGGTCGCAATCTGCTGGTGCCGCGCGAGCAATGGAGCCGCTTCGGGATTACCGAGCGTTGGTGGCGCTCAACGTGAAATCAATGTCCGTTTGTTACGACCGATCATTCGTCGTGGCCCTGGATGTGCGCATTCCATCGAAGTAAAAGAGAGCACGAGTTCGCGTCTGATAAGAATCGAAGGTGCATATCGCGAACATTCGCGGTTCATTTCGTGAAATTCACATCCGCTTTCTGTGTGCATTCCTTCGGTTTGGGGTCAGGATTGCCAATCTGGTATCGTGCCCGCCACTCATCCTGTACACCCAGAATCTGCCAGTCAACTTCGCTTGACGAATGCCGACGCGATGTCGCCCCATTTTCTGGCACAGCGCGGATCATGCGCTCACGTCCCCGAAACTCACCACTGGATCGTGCCTGTCCGATGCGCTATCGGCATCGCGTTCGGGCCATGCTGGGCCATTGATGGAGCAAGGCGCATCATGCGACTGCTGAATTGGTTCAAGTCCCTGTTTTTCGGTGCGCCAACGGCGCTGCCTGGAGTCTCGCCCTTTCGGCCTGACACGGGGCCTGCACGCCTCATTGTTCTGCGCCATGCCGAGAAGACTGGCGATAGGCGCGATCGTAACCTTTCGCCCGCCGGCCACGAGCGCGCCGCGCGGCTGGTGCCGTACGTTCTGGAGACGTTTGGGCGGCCCGATTTCCTCGTCGCCGCAAAGTCCTCGGACCGCTCGCGCCGACCGGTCGAGACGATCGAGCCTCTTGCTGCCGCCGCCGGTCTGGAGATCAAGAGCAAATTTGACGATGACGAAGTTGACGCGCTTGTCGCCGCTCTGGGCGAGAAACGCGCCTATCGCAGCAAGTTCGGCGTCATCTCCTGGCGTCACTCGGACATCCCGCGCCTTGTCGCGTCTCTTGGCGCGCCGGCCGATACGTTCCCGGTCGAATGGAGTGAGTCTGACTACACGACCCTTGTCGATATCAGCTACAGCTCCGGCTCCAAGGTCACAGCGAAGCGGCTAACAATGCCGTTCTGAAACCTCCCCGTTCGTTCGGGCAATTGCGATCTCGCTCGCGCGACATCCGGTCAAGGCCCTCTGACAAAGTGTGATCAGCTTCGCACTTCCAGCTGACAAATACGCCGGGTCAGATTCGAGCATCGCCACGGCCGCCAGCGGCGTACGATTCACTCCCAGATATCCGCCAGTCACTTGACGACTGTCAGCTTACCCCTCAGCTTCGAGCTTGGGCAAGATGGTCGGCACTCGTCGGTTAG
>JANOKV010000420.1:0-2456 GCA_031419415.1 Hyphomicrobiales bacterium
GCATCCTGCGTGTGCGTGCGCCCGATCTTGATGATGTGGTCGAACGCTTTCTGCTTGTCGACGAGCGCCGAGTGCAGCTTCTTCAAGGCCGGCGCCAGGTCGTGCACGATCTGCTCGGCGCAGGCGATGTGCATGGCCGTAGGATAGGTGTCGTTCGACGATTGACTCATGTTGACATGATCGTTGGGGTGCACCGGCTTCTTGGAGCCCATGACGCCGCCGAGCATTTCGATCGCCCGGTTCGAGATGACCTCGTTGGCGTTCATGTTCGACTGCGTACCAGACCCTGTCTGCCAGACGACGAGCGGAAAATGGTCGTCGAGCCGCCCCTCGATGACTTCCTGCGCCGCGGCAACGATGGTCTCACCGATTTTTGCATCTAACCGCCCCAGCGCGACATTCGCCTCGGCGGCGGCGCGCTTGACGATTCCCAGTCCGCGCACCACCGGCAGAGGTTGGCGCTCCCAACCAATCTTGAAATTGCCCAGCGAGCGCTGCGCCTGCGCGCCCCAGTATCGGGTCTGGTCCACTTCGATGGGTCCGAACGTATCGGTTTCGGTGCGGGTTTCCGGCGTGCGTTTGGTCATGGCGGGCGCTCTGGGCTGCGATTGGGAAGGTCGTCCTTCCCCTAGCATGGGTGGAGCCACGCCTCCAGGGGGCGGATCGCTCGACGCCACTAAGGCCACCCCCGGCAGGATCGATGGTCGATCACGCCGTCGGAACGGGTTCTGCGCATCGGAGTTTGATCAATTCAACCGACAGGAGCTGATCATGCCCACACCCGATGCCCTCGAGTCCGCTTTTTGGACAGCGCTCAAATCAGACATGACGATGATGGTAGGTCTCGATGGGGTCGAGGATGGGCTGACCCGACCAATGACGGCTCAGTTGATGGACGGCTCGAATGCGATGTGGTTTTTCACGTCGCCCGAAAATGGCATCGTGGCACAGATCGATCGAGGCCATCGGGCAATCGCCACGTTCACATCGAAGGGGCATGATCTGTTCGCCAGTGTTCGCGGACGCATCGATATCGACCGAAGCCGCGCGACGATCGACAAGCTATGGAACAGCCACGTTGCGGCTTGGTATACGGGCGGCAAAGACGATCCCGACTTGGTATTGTTACGCCTAGATCCCGAAAGTGCAGTGATCTGGAAAGATGCATCCGGTATCGTGGCCGGTATCAAGAGCTTGCTCGGCTCCGACCCCAAGCAGGACTATAAAGACAAAGTCGCGAAGGTTTCGCTCGGCAACCCTGGTTGACCGTTTTTCTGCGTCGGCTTCAAGCCACCCGGTCGCGAATGACTTGTGCAGAAGGTCGGGTATCGCGGAACGATGGTCGATGCTCCAGTTGGTCCGTATATGCGACGAGGTTGGGATGGGTGCGTTCCCAACCGAATTCGGGCATGCGCACGCGCAACCAGCCGAGCAAGCTGGCCACCGCAAGGTCCGCATAGGTCAGCCGTTCGTCAACGCAAAACGCACGGTCAGCGATGGTCACTGCCAAGTCACGCAACGCGCCATCCGCTTTGCGCTTCTGCCGCGCCGTCCATTCCGGGCTCGGCTGGGCCCGTGACCGCTCGATGAACATCAGCACGAGCGCATCGCAGGCGCCATCGGCGATCACCTCGAACCGCTTCATCGCGAGCAGATCGTCCGGATTTTTCGGGGCCAGAGGCGGTTCGGGATGCTTGATCTCGATCCATTCGAGAACGTAGCGGGATTCGAACACGGCCTCCCCGTCAGGCGTGATCAACACCGGCAATTTCTCGAGCGGGTTCCAGCGCGGCGTTTCGCTGTCGCTGTTCCACGGGACTTCTGTCACCAACTCGAACGGCACATTCTTCTCGATGAGCGCAATGCGAACCTTGCGCGCATAGGGGCTGGGCGTGGCGCTGATCAGACGATACATGTTGGGTGCGCCTCAGATGCCGACAAAACTGAGTGCGAGCAGCCCGACGCCGACCACACTTAAAACCGCCCCCGCAGTGCGGCGGCGTCCTTCGAACGTTTCACCGATGGCAAACAACTTTCGGCTGCCCACCATGACACCCGACGCCACGACGGCCGTCACGACTGCGAGCCCCACCAGATAGGCGCCGACAATACCCTGTTCCGCGCCGACGACGGCCTCGCCGAACGCATATCCGTGCACCAGGCCTGCGAGCGTGGCGAGTGCCAACCAGCCCGGTTGCCCCAGACCACGACCCATTGCGATGGCAAACCCCGCTGCAATCACGCTGAGCGCGACCAATGCCTCGACCATCGGTAGATCGAACCGATCGAGGTGGATCATGACGCCGGCCGTGGACGCCGTGATGAACGCCCCGATGACCGCCATGCCCGAACGCAGCAACGCAGCCGCGGTCCCGAGCGCAATGATGAAAGCGAAATGATCCGGCCCGATCACGGGATGGCCGAAGCCCGAGAGCAACCCTTGCATGAGCGTCGTG
>JANOKV010000421.1:0-1689 GCA_031419415.1 Hyphomicrobiales bacterium
TGGCGCCAGCACGGATCATCGACACGACGATGTCAGCCAGCCTCCGCCACACCGTCCCGCACCGAGAGAGGTCCTCGGCGACGTCTACATCTCCGCCGTCGAGGTCTGCCGCAAGATCGGCGGCATCGGCAAGAGCACGCTCTACCTGTGGATCAAGAAGGGCATTTTCCCACCGGGCACCCGCGTCGGCCCGCGCCGCACCGCATGGTCGACCGCAATCGTCGATCAATGGCTGCAGAAACAGGCGGGCGCAGTTAGAGCGCCCGCGTGATGGTCTTGGGGATCACCCTTCGCGGTCGCGAGTTAAGCCCTAACCGTCATTTCGTGACATCTCTATCGGTCATTTGGTGAAGGTCCCGAGCACGGCACCGCTTGGCATCAGACTGCAAGCGAGTTGTGCGGTCAATCCCTTGTATGTGTCGTTTAGCGCTGCTGGCGCCGTCAGTGGGCAACGTCTGCTCGCCAGCCGGCTTCTCTAAAATTAAGCCCCATCCCGCATCTTCCAATGCGGACGGGGAGGGAACGGCTCAGGCGGTGGCCGCAGATCCGTTCTTCGCCTTGTGCAACCGCGTCGTCGGCTTGCATAGTTGAAATCCTGCGGCGGCTGGCGACCGTTAGGAGTGGCGTCGCCGGACTGTCGTGTCGGCTCCTGCGAAGCCGTCACCGAGCCCCATCGAGCGTGTGTCAATAACGGCAAAGTGCAGTTCCCGCTGAGCGTCTTCATCGAGGCCGTGGGGTTGCAAATCCGTTGGGACGGAGGCGGCGGTTACGGGCCTCACCACGAATGTCGCGGTGGGGATCTGTTCAACCCTCAGGCGGCCGGAAAGTCGCATGCGCCGGTCCACCAGTGGCCAAGGCTGGCCGAGACGGCCCTGCACTCTTGCGTACCTTTGGCGTACCTTTTTGAGAAAACCGATCGTTCGCCGAGGCTGCTTGGCTGGGTGATTATTGTTGTTTTTCAGTTTATTAAGTTGGTTGCGGGGGCTGGATTTGAACCAACGCCCTTCAGGTTATGAGAAGGTCGTGAAAATTCGATGTTAACCCTCAATTTGTTGCCCGATCCGGCTCAAGGCAGCATCGCCCGCTCAGAACACGTCGCCATGTTGCGATGAGGCGAATCCGCGTTGCCGACGGAACACTGGAAATGGCGGTCAACGAGACCCAACATGGTCTTCAGCGGTGCAGGTCGCTTGGGAACCCCACGGGAACCCCAGGCAATTTTCAGGAAAGGTCGTTTTCTCTCAAGTCTTTGATTTCATTGGCGCGCCGGGAAGGATTCGAACCCACGACCCCCAGATTCGTAGGCGGGGGATAAGTCAACAGATACAGAACCCATTCTGACATTTCTGGCCTATTTCCCGCATCGGAGCCCAATTGCTTGGAACAAGAGTCAGAATGGGAAATGGTCAACTGACGCAGTGCGGGAACGGTCGAACCACGAACGGCGAAGCTCGCTCGATACCATCAAAGGCTCACGTGCTGGCTGGCATGGGCACCCGACGCGATGGATCATTCAGAGTGGCGCCTGATTGCGCTTACGGACGCTGCACCCCTAGCTAGCGACAGGCTAACGTCGTCTCATCGTCGGCTTGCCCCCCGATCGCGTCGGCATCGGATTGAGCATCGTTCTTCCGCCTCGGGCCAGAACCGGACGGCAGCCCATAAATCCTGCAGCTCGCGGGTTACCGA
>JANOKV010000422.1:0-10457 GCA_031419415.1 Hyphomicrobiales bacterium
CGGTCAATTGCATCCGAGCCTCCGGATAGAAGGCATCGAAACCTGATCGGCACGCACGATGACGCCGGTGTTGCCGGGGTCGCGTGGCTCTTCGACGGTGAGAACCAAAGCCAAACGACCAGCCCCACCCGTCGGCAACCAATTTCCGGGACGCGCACTGCGCGCCAGGACGACATCCAGGCGGCCCGTGTGCCCGCGCATCACGGTGGCGCTATTGAAGGAATGGCGGTCGGCGGGATTGGGGATCAGCCCACCTTTGTCATCGAAAACGGCGAGGCTCCAGAACGTCGCGCCGGGCTCGTCCCCCTCAATCAGATACTCGCACGTGGAGAAGAGTGATTGGCCTTCGTTGTCCGTGCGCGCTTCGAAGGTGTAGGCCAGCGCGGACGACACCGGAAGCATGCCACGCCGCGTGAAGTGCGCCCGCGTGTAGGGATCGGCATCCGGGCGACCGGCGGCCGTCCAGGCGACCCATGGACCGCTAACCCGGGTGGTGAAGCGGCTGCCCTTTTCGATCATGTACCAGGACGATCCCAGGCCACCGCCGACAGCGATGAACAGGAATATGATCACGTTGAAGAACACGTCTGGATCTCCGCGCGTAGACGGTCGGGCCTAGGTGGTGGGTTGCGAGATAAGCCAGGATTGGCCAACAAGGGGGAGTTCAATTCGGGCCCGCGCTCTTGGGGAGTGGTGCCTCGCCCGAGGCGGCTCGGCGTGGGGGGCGTTTTGGTTGTTCGGTGGGTGGTGGTGATGCGGTGTTCGGAGGTGCCGGCCGCGGCGGCGTGCGCGGTTGGGTCGACCTGGGAGGCTGTGTGGGCACTGCGAGGGGTGGCGAGGCCGCCGACGGCGCCGACGCCGAAGGTGCGGTCACGGCAGGCGCCAGGATGGGCGCGGTCGGCGGATCGAAGGTCGGCATAGCCGTTCCTCCGGAGGCCGAGCGCATGGCGACAGTGATCTTCTTGAGGGCATCGCGCGCTGGTTCGGGCATGAGGCTCTGCGGCCCGCGCTGCTCGCTGGTCTGGGCCAACTGTTTTGCCAATTGCGGCTGCGTGCGCTTGAGGTCTTCCATCCGCTGACGGTCGGCGATTTGATTGGGATGGGGTGCTATTCCTGGAATTGGCGGGATCGGCATCGTACCGTGCGCCACCGCCATGAAGCTGTGCCAGATGGTGGCGGGCAGGGAGCCGCCTGTGACGTTGGACATGGGGCGGAAATCGTCGTTGCCGATCCACACGCCGGTTGCAAGGGCGCCCGTGAAGCCAACGAACCAGGCATCGCGATAACTGGACGACGTGCCCGTCTTGCCTGCAGACGTGGTGAAATCCAGGATCGCGCGACGGGCTGTTCCCTCCGTCACCACCTGCTGCATCATCTGGTTCATGTATTCGGCATGACGTGGTTCGATCACGCGCGGGGATGGCGCCTCGTCCACCTCGCGCACATAGACCACCTCACCGCGCGAATTCACGATATCGAGGATGGCGTAGGGTTGGGTGAGGATGCCGCCGTTGGCGAAGGTGGAGAAAGCCGCCGTATGCTGCAACGGTGTGACGCTGCCATCACCCAGCGCCATCGAGCAGGTCTTCTTGATGCCATGCACGCCCAATCTCTGTGTCAGAGCCACGAGGTTGTCGCGCTCGTATTTGAGAGACAAATCGACCGCGACCGTATTGAGCGATTTGGCGAACGCGACGCCTGCCGTCATGCTGCCGCCGCCGCCGTGCCCGCCATCATAGTTCTTCGGGGACCAGTTACCGCAGGAGACCGGACTGTCGCGCACGATTGATTTCGGTGTCAGTCCATGTTCGACGGCATTGGCGTAAACATAGAGTTTTACCGACGAACCCGGTTGGCGCTTGGCGTGCGTGGCACGATTGAACTGGCTCTCACCGTAGTCGAGACCGCCCACCATTGCTCGAACGGCCCCATCCGGCTCCATCGAAACCAACGCCCCGGAACTGGCGTTCTGGGCCCGGCCTTGATGGCGCAGCGTCGATAGCACGGCCGCTTCGGCCTGCTGCTGCATGCCCAGGTCGATGGTGGTCCGGGCTATCAACACGTATTGCCCGCGACCTTCCGCGACGCGCTGAATTTCCTCGAAGGCCCAATCGAGGTACCAATCCGGGCTGTTGGCAAGGCGGCTATCGATGGGCTTTGCCGGATTGAGGCGCGCGGCATGCACCTGACCGGCCGTCATGAACCCCGCCTCGACGAGGTTGGAGAGCACATCGTTGGCGCGCGCGCGCGCCGCCGGAAGATCGATGTGGGGGGCGTATTTGGTCGGCGCCTTGAAGAGGCCCGCCATCATGGCCGCTTCGGCGAGTGTGACCGTGCGCACCGACTTGCCGAAATAGAACTGAGCGGCCGCCTCGACCCCGAAGGCGCCGCCGCCCATGTAGGCCCGATCGAAGTAGAGCTTGAGGATCTCGCGCTTGGTGAAGCGGGCCTCCAGCCAAAAGGCCAAAAACAGCTCCTTGACCTTGCGGGTCAGGGATCGTTCCGACGACAAAAACAGGTTCTTGGCCAACTGCTGGGTCAGCGTCGAGCCACCCTGGACGGTCTCCCCGGCATTGATGTTTGTAGCGAGCGCTCGCGCGGTCCCGATGAGGTCGACGCCGAAATGCTCGAAGAATCGCCGATCCTCGGTGGCGAGCGTGGCTTTGATCAGGTGGTCGGGAATGTGCTCGAGCTCGATGGCGTCGTCGTGCAGGATGCCCCGCTGGCCGATTTCCTTACCGTGGCGATCGAGGAATTTGACGCTATATTTGCCAGTGCTCAGCGCCTTTGACTCGTCGATTTCGTGGAATGCAGGGACGGCGAGGGCATAAAGCACCAAGAGCGCGCCTGTCCCCAGGCTCAAACCCTCCGATAGGGCTTCGTTGGCCAAGCGTTTCCAGCCCGCCAGCCGAAAACGGGCGGAAAAACTCGACGCAGCGTTATACCGATCGACGACGCTCTGCCACGTCCCAGCGATGCTCGAATCGAGCCAAGAATCGAAATTGCCGAGCAGGGAGCGCAGTCCGGTGCGTCGTTTTCCGCTCGAAAACCAGTCGTTCACGCCCATCTCCCTTCTCGAGGCCCGTTCAGCCTGCGTTTGTTCCCGTCCTTTGAACGCCGCCGATTGGGGAATCGATCAATCGCCGGCAACGGTGTAAGACTACCACGGCAGCCATAGGCGAGGATATCTTGGACGCCTCCGAAGTACCATTCTGGCGGAGCAAGCCGCTCGAGGACATGACGCCCGCCGAATGGGAGTCGGTCTGCGACGGATGCGGACGCTGCTGCCTCAACAAGCTCGAGGACGAGGATACGGGGGATATCCACCTGACGAGCCTCGCGTGCGGATTGCTGAATATCGGCACTTGCCGATGTTCCGACTACGAAAATCGCCAAGCCCGCATGCCCGATTGTGTGTCGATCGATGCGGCCAAGGCGCGCTCGACCCGGTGGCTGCCGCTGACCTGTGGTTATCGGGTGCTGGCGGAGGGCCGCGAGCTCGCCTGGTGGCATCCTCTCGTCTCGGGTTCGCCTGAAACCGTACACGAAGCCGGTATTTCTGTGCGCGGAGTGGCGCGGAGCGAAGGGCGCGTGAAGATCGAGAACTATTGGCGCTACATCATCCCGGAGGGCAAGATCCCGGGAGATGCGAAGTAATGGATAGCCGCCTCTGAATGAATGCATGATGTTCGTGGGCCCCCTTAGAGAGAGGCTATGATGCGTTGGATCAGATTTTCGGCTGGCGATCGCACGGCCTACGGCATCGTGGAGAACGATCGTATTGCCGAGGTGACGGGCGATCCGTTCGATGGGTACGAGCGCACCGGAACGGAGCATGCCCTGGCAAACGTGCGGGTCGAGATGCCGGTAATCCCGCCGACGTTTTATTGCGTGGGCCTGAATTATGCCGACCACATCCGGGTGGCTGCGCAGAAACTCGGCATCAAGGCGGATATGCCTGAACGACCCGATGTCGGATACCGGGCGGTCAATGCTTTGATCGGGCACGACGCTGACGTGATCATCCCGAAAGACGCCACCGAGAAGGTCCAATACGAGGGCGAACTCGCCGTCATCATCGGTAAACGGGCGCGCAACGTCTCCCAATCCGAGGCGCTGAGCTATGTCTTGGGCTACACGATCGGCAACGACGTATCGGAGCGAGCCTGGCAGAAATCCGATCGGACCTTGTGGCGCGCCAAGAACAGCGACACTTTCAAACCGATGGGGCCGTGGATCGAAACCGATGTCGACCTCGACAGTCTCGAGACGCGCGTGCGGGTCAATGGCGAGGAAACGTCGCGATTCAAGACCAACGCCATGATCCACGGAGTCGCGGAGTACATCTCCACCATCAGTCGCTACATCACACTGGAGCCGCGCGATATCCTGTGGATGGGAACTGATGGCTTCTCGCCGGATTTGAAGCATGGCGATTTGGTCGAGGTGGAAATCACGGGGATCGGTGTGCTGCGCAATCGTTTCATGCGCGAAGGTCAAAGTTGAGCGGCGATGCGCGATTGGGTCGCTCTGTGCGGACGAGGTTGCGCACGATCAGTCATTGACGCTTCGCGCTAGGGATGCAATCGAATCTGACGATGGACCATTCGGCGACAAAACCCCTGGCGACGAGCCTGCCGAACGTACTCACTTACGCGCGAATCCTCGCCATTCCGGCCATGTCCTTGTGCTTTCTTCTCCTCAAGAACGACACGGGCCGATGGTTGGCGCTAGGAATATATCTGGCGGCCTGCGTGACCGATTGGCTCGACGGCTATTTGGCGCGTGTATGGGACCAGCAATCGGCGCTCGGTCGCATGCTCGACCCGATTGCCGACAAGTTGTTGGTGGGCACGACGTTGATGCTGTTGGTTTACGACAACACCATCGACGGTTTGACGATCGCGGCGGCCATCATCATATTGTGCCGCGAGATTTTGGTCTCGGGACTGCGCGAGTTCCTGGCCGAGCTGAACGTCAAGATCCACGTCACTCAGCTCGCCAAATGGAAGACGTCCCTCCAAATGATCGCCCTGGGCGTTTTGCTTGCAGGACCGGCAGGCGACCGCATCCTGATGGGTGTCACCCACGTTGGCGTCGCACTCCTGTGGGCGGCGGCGTTACTGACCCTATGGACGGGCTACGACTATCTGAAAGCCGCCGTCCAGCATGCGATCGATACCTGACCCGCCTGTCGCGCGGGGTTTGAAAAGAGCAGTCTATGGCCGTTTCCCTCCTCTACTTTGCCTGGGTTCGCGAAAAAATCGGACGCGCGTCGGAAACCGTAGAGCTGCCGGCATCGGTCACGACTGTAGCTGATCTCGTCGTTTGGCTGCGGGAGCGAGGGCCGGAGTACATGGAAGCGTTCGCCAACCCCGAGGTCGTGCGCGCCGCCATCGATCGCTCGCACGTCAAGCCGACGGCGCGGATTGCCGGCGCCAAGGAAATCGCGTTCTTTCCACCTGTGACAGGTGGGTGAGGGAAGAATAGCGCTCAACCCAAACGCGCCGGATCGTCGAACTCGAACAGTTCGAGCAGCACGCCGTCAGGGGCCTCGATCATCACGTAGCGCCAGCCATCGTCGAACTCACGCAAGCCCTGGCGAGAAGTGACCCCCTCGGTTTGCAGGCGTCGCCACACCTCTCGCAGATTGGCGACTTTGACACCCAGGTGATGGATGGCGCCTCGCCCCGCACCGCGTGGTGGCTGATCGTAAATGTGTATCCGACCCGTCCCAATCGCCATGAATACATTGCGCGCCCCCGCCATGATGTCGTCGCGCACGACACGGCCGCCCAAATGCCGGATCCACCATGCGATCGTCACATCGATGTCCTGGGCGAAGAGATGGGCATGGTGCAGATCGATGCTCACGGTGCGGACCCCGTCTGAGAGTGCTTGTGCCTACGGCGGGAACCATGTCACCACGCTCTTGATGTTCGGGCACTGCGGCGCTTGAGCCGTGCGCGTTGGCGATGATGAGGGCTGGACGACCCGGGATGCAGAAATCGGTACGCCCGACGCTGGGCATGATGGCGGTTGGCCTGGGCACGCTCGCGGCCCCTCTCGACAGTGCGGTGAACATTGCGTTTCCGTCGATCACGGCGGCGTTCGGGCTCGTGGTCGAAGACATCCGCTTCGTCATCATCGCCTACGTGCTGACCCACTCGAGCCTGATGCTCGTGTGCGGAAAACTCGGCGATCTGCTCGGCTACCGGCGTATTTTCGTGACGGGGCTGTGTGTCAGCGCCGTGGCTTTCGCCGCCTGCTCGCTAGCGACGAGTTTGGAGTGGTTGCTGGCGGGGCGCGTGTTGCAAGGCGTCGGCATCGCGCTGACGCTGTCCTGCGGGCCGGCGCTGGCGACCTCCCTCTACGACGAGGCCGAGCGCACGCGGGTGCTGAGCGCCTATGCCGCTATCGCCGCCGTCGGGTCGGCGCTGGGGCCGCTGGTTGGCGGCATCTTGGTCGAGCAGTTCGGTTGGAGTGTGGTGTTCTGGGCGCGTGTGCCGTTTATGTTGGTGGCCCTTTTGCTATCGTTCACGATCCCGGCTGGTGCGCGTCCAGGCACAATGCGCGGATTCGATGGGTTGGGGGCTGTACTGCTCGTCGCCTGGAGCTCTACGTCGCTGTTGGCGATTGCCGCCCATTCGACCCCGCTCGGCGTCGGGTTGCAAATCGGGCTGGCGGTCGCCAGTTTCGCGGCCATATGGGCCTTCATCGTGCGAGCACGCGCGCATCCATCACCGGTGGTCCGGCCTGCGCTCTTCCGCGACAGCCGCTTCGTCGGCATGAACCTCGCGGCCATCGTGGTGCAGTTCGCCGCCTTCAGCATCATGCTGCTGGTGCCGTTCTGGTTGGCGAAGACGGCGGGGCTCACGGCGGGGGCCGGCGGCCTCGTGCTCTGCTTGGCGGCGGTGGGCACAGTGGCCGGCGCCTGGGTGGCGGGTCGGATCGCGGTCCGCGTGGGCGCTGGTCCGTTGGCCGTGAGCGGTATTCTGGTCAGTATGCTCGGGCTGGCGGGTATTTCGACGTGGACAGCTGACACCACGGTGCTGCCCATGGCTGCCGCGCTGATCGTCCAAGGCTTGGGTCTCGGGCTCTTCCAGGTGGCCTACACCGATCTCGTAATCGCGACGCTGCCCCTCGAAGAGCGAGGCGTGGCGGGCAGCCTGACGATGGTGACGCGCACGATCGGCGTCGTTAGCGCGGCCACGGGCCTGTCAGCGGCGCATCGGACTTTCGAGGGTGTGGCGCTGGCGGCAGGTCAGTCGGCGTCCGAGGCCTTCGTGACAGGGTTCCAAACGACGTTTCGAGGGGTTGCCGTGGCGCTGGGATTGGGGTTGATCTTCGCCTTGATCAGTATGCGATCGAGACAGGTCCCATGAGCGACGCAGAGATGCCTGCCGCCATTCGAATTTTCGTCGATGCCGATGCCTGTCCGGTCAAGAACGAAGTGCTGCGGGTCGCGGGACGGCACGGGTTGCCCGTGCTCATCGTCTCCAACAGTTGGATGCGGCTGCCGGACGATCCGCTGATCGAACGCGTCATGGTGCCGGAAGGTCCCGATGCGGCCGACGATTGGATCGCCACGCGGATTGGCCCCCGCGACATCTGCGTCACCGCTGACATTCTGCTGGCCGCCCGTTGCCTCAAAGTGGGCGCGCGGGCCATCGCTTCGGATGGGAAGCCCTTTCGCCCCGACAGCATCGGCATGACCGTCGCCATGCGCGATCTGATGGCGCATCTGCGTGAATCAGGCGAAGTGCGCACCTTCAACGCCGCATTCACGCCAGCGGATCGCTCGCGGTTTCTGCAAGGGCTGGAGCAGGCGGTGCAGGGGATCAAGAAGGAGCGGTGATCCGTTGTCCATCCCAGTTGACGAGCGCCAGCCCAGGGTGTTCCGTGACACTTCGATGATGGGGGCAGGAGTGAGTGCATGACGGCGGATGGCGCGATGATCGGTGGATTGCCGCCCGAGCGAGGGCGAGTGTCCCTTGCCGAGGCACTTGCGATGCGCGCAAGAGCTGGTTCGCCCGTTCGCGTCGGGCTGATTGGCGCGGGCCAGATGGGGACGGACCTGTTCGTCCAAATCGGCCAGATGCCCGGCATCGAGATCGTCGCGGCGTGTGATGTGAAGACCGAACGCATCGAAGCGGCAAGCGTCATCGCGGGTGGGAATAGTCGCCCAACGCATGCCGCGACCGACGCCAGCGGAGTGTCGACAGCCATCGGTCGGGGCAGGCTCGCCGCGGTGACGAACCCCGAACTGGTGTGCCGCGCACCCGAGGTCGAAGTGGTCATCGATGCCACAGGCAACCCGAACGCGGGTGCGGCCGTCGCCCTGACCACAATCGCGGCCGGCAAGCACATCGTCATGATGAACGTCGAGGCCGACGTGACGGCGGGCGCTTACCTCGCCGCCCAAGCGCGCCGGGCCGGTGTCGTCTATACGCTGGGTGCGGGCGACGAGCCGACGGCGGCGATGGAGCTGATCCGCTTCGTGCAAGCGTTGGGCTATCCGGTGGTAGCGGCCGGCAAGGGCAAGAACAATCCATTCCGCATCGACGCGACGCCTGACCAGTATCGCGACGAAGCCAAACAGCGAAACATGAACCCACGCATGCTGGTCGAGTTCGTGGATGGTTCCAAGACCATGGTCGAGATGGTGGCCATCGCCAACGCAACGGGCCTCGTGCCCGATATTCCCGGCATGCACGGACCCACCGCTCCACGCGAAGAGCTCCAGAACTATTTCTGTCCGAAAGCAGAGGGTGGATTACTCGCCAAGAAAGGTGTTGTCGATTTCAGCGTCGCCAAGGGCGTGGCGCCGGGCGTCTTCTGCATCGCCGAAATGCGCCATCCCCGCGTGCGCGAGCGCATGTCGGATTTGCATTTGGGGCCGGGGCCCTACTACTCGTTTTTCCGGCCCTATCACCTCACCAGCCTCGAGGTGCCGCTGTCGGCTGCCACTGCCGTCATCTTCGGTGAGAGCCATATGCAGCCGCTCTCGACACCCGTGGCAGAGGTCGGCTGTGTCGCCAAACGCGACCTCGAGCCCGGTGAGACGCTGGATGCCATCGGAGAATATGCCTATCGCGGCTTTGCCCTGACGCGCACCGATGCCGTCGCCCAGCGCGCTGTTCCCCTGGGTCTAGCGCAAGGCGCCAAGGTCACGCGGCGGATCGCCAAGGGCGCGCTGCTGACCTACGACGCCGTCGCTCCCGACGAAGCTTTGCGCATCGTGCAGGTGCGGCGCTTGCAAGAAAAGATGGTGGCGGCGTTGGAATGACGAGATGCCGGCTCAATAGCAGCCGGCGATGCACTTCACGGTGATGGGCTCCCGTGGACCGTGGCTGGCAGCCGGCGCTGGAGTCGCTGCGAGGGCAGCACTTCCTTTGGCGCGTCGCGTGGCGGCCACGGCATCGGGCGACGATGCCTGTCGGCCAGTGGAGGCTGAATTGCCAGAAATTCCGAAGGACGGGAGGATGACGGACTTGCTGGACGACGAGCCACCGCGTCGGCCACCCCGGGCTTCGGCATCGGCGGGGGCCAACAGAATTCCGACCAACAGCGAACAGAGAGCAAGGACACTCTTGAAAAACATGTCGACACCTTACGCTGATCAGTCGGCCGAGGGCGTGAGACCCTGAAGCGCCCTGCCGCTGCTATTCAACCCATCATTATCTCACGGTGCATGAGCCTACGATCAGGCCGTTGAGGCTTCTTGCGCAAACTGCGAACAATTGTTTCGATAGCCATTAACACTTGTCGCAAAGGAAGGATTGGCCATGAAACTCGCCGCCCACAATCGCTACGACTACGTGCCGATCACGCAGCGCAAAGATTACTCTTGGCCGGGAGGGAAACGACTGGCGGTCTATTTCTGCAACAACATCGAGTACTTCGCGTTCCGGGCCGGCATCGGTTCGGATTCGACCGGCATGACCGCGCCCCAGACCCAGCGCAATTACGCATGGCGCGACTACGGCAATCGCGTCGGCATCTGGCGCTTTTTCGATCTCTTCGACGAGCTATCCTGCCCGCTGACGCACAACCTGAATTCGCTGATCCTCGACTACCATCCCCAAATCGGTGAGCGGATGATGGCGCGTGGTGACGAGTTCGTGGCGCACGGGCGCACCAATTCCGAACGACAGGGCGAACTTTGGGAGGCGGACGAGGCGCGCCTCATCGCCGAGACCACAGCGACGATCACCAAATTCACCGGCAAGAAGCCGATTGGATGGATGGGCCCATGGCTGTCTCAGAGCAGCGTCACGCTCGATCTGTTGCAGGAGGCGGGCTACCTCTACCAATGCGACTGGCCGCTCGACGATCAACCGATCTGGATGCTGACGCGCGGTGGCCGCATCCTCAACATGCCCTATCCGATCGAAACCAACGATTCGCCGATGATGATCAACCGTCTGCACACGGCAGTCGAGCTAGCGGACATC
>JANOKV010000423.1:0-3382 GCA_031419415.1 Hyphomicrobiales bacterium
AACCAAGCAAGAAAATCGACCTCCGGATAGAACTCCTTCAAGAGCGGCACATTTGGATAGTCCGGGTGGCGAGCACGATCGACGACGGCAAACAATCCCGCCTTGCCACTCGCCACGTGCGGCAACGTATTGGCATCGGCATGTAGCTGAACGACACCCGCCACGAAGTCTGCCAGTGACTCGCCGCCGCCGCGATAGGGCACGTGCAGTATGTCGACTCCCGCCGCCGCTTTGAACGTCTCCAGCATGATGTGGCCCATCGAACCGACACCGGCGGTGCCCCAGCTGTACTTTCCTGGGTTGGCTTTCAAATGGTTAACCACCTCCTGGACCGACCTGCCAGGTAGCGAGGGGTGGACCGCAAACAGCAGGGTGGCGACGGTCGGCGCCGTGACCGGCACGAAATCCTTGAGTGTGTCGAAAGGTGTCTTCCGCAGGTGCGGAAGGATGACCATGGTCAGGGCCGGTGTGATCAGAAACGTATATCCGTCGGGGGCGGACTTCGTCAGTGCCTCCGCACCAAGGGCGCCCGAGGCGCCGCCGCGATGCTCCAGCACGAACTGCTGTCCAAGCGACTTTGAAAGGCGCTCAGCGTAAGGCCGCATGGAGTTGTCGGCCGAGCCGCCCGCGCCGAAGTTGACGATAATGCGGACGGTTTTGTTCGGCCAATCCTTGGCATCCTGCGCACCGGCTGATTGAGCGCCGGTCGCGAGGCCGACGATGAAAACCACACCACATTGCAGCAATCGGACCAATTTCATGACCGTCTCCCTGATGCTCGGAACGTAAGGTGGATAGTTTGCCATCCCGAAATGCGGTAGACCAGTTCGGAATATGCGCGACATTCGGAATATGCGCGCCATGATGCAATAAGGAGGCAGGCCCATGGCCACAGACCCGCAACCATTTACCCTGCGGGTCCCGGATGCGGACCTCGCTGATCTCAAGGCTCGCCTGGCTCGGACCCGTCTTCCGGATCAGGTGCCGGGCGCACCCTGGGCTTACGGAACGGACGTGGCCTACCTGCAGTCGCTCATCGAGCATTGGCGAACCAGATTCGATTGGCGCTCATACGAAGCCCGTCTCAATGCTTTTCCCCAGTTCAAGGTCCCGCTGCGCGGGATCGACGTCCACTATTTGCACGTGCCCGGCAAAGCGCCCGACCCCAAGCCGCTGCTTCTCATGCATGGCTGGCCAGGCTCGGTCTTCGAGTTTTTAGAGCTCATTCCCCGTTTGACCGACCCGCAGAGATTTGGAGGCAATGCCCAGGACGCCTTCACAGTCATCGCGCCATCGCTGCCGGGGTACGGCCTGTCGTTCAGCCCGAACCAGAAGCGCTTCGGCATCGCCGAGATGGCTGATTGTTTCACCGACCTCATGGTGGACGTGCTCGGCCACAAGAAATTCGCGGCCCAGGGCGGGGACTGGGGCGCCCATGTTTGTGCTGCTTTGGGCGTGCGCCATCCAGACAGAGTCGCCGGCATCCACGTCAACATGCTGGCAATCCGTCTCGACCAGCCGCTGCCGGTCAATCCGACGCCGCAGGAGCAGCGCTATGACGAAGAGGTGCAGGTCTGGTTGAAGGAAGAAACCGGCTACAGCACGATCCAGGGCACGCGCCCACAGACCCTCGCCTTCGGCCTGATGGATTCGCCAGCCGGACTTGCCGCGTGGATCGCAGAGAAGTTCCACGGCTGGACCGACCACGCGGGCGATCACGAAACTGCAGTCAGCCGTGACGATTTGCTCGCCAACATCGCGTTCTACTGGTTTACGGGAGCCATCGGCTCCTCCTTCTGGCCCTATTACGACCGCATGCACGGAGCTTGGCCCATCCCCGGCGGTTCCACTGTCGCTGTGCCCACCGGATACGCGGAATTCCCACGGGAAAATCGTCGGCCGCCGCGCTCGATCGCGGAACGAACCTATACCGATATCCGCCAATGGACCGTCATGTCCAAGGGCGGCCACTTTGCCGCCATGGAGCAGCCGGAGGCGCTGGCAGCCGACGTCCGGGCGTTCTTCCGTCCGCTGCGACAGGCGTTCTGACGAACTTGCCCGTGAGTTCGTGGTGCCCAAGAAGGGATAGCACTGCTAAACTTCGATTGGCTACGCCGCAGCTTTTATCACGATCGAACCAGCCAACGATGTTATTGTACTCTCGGCAAAGTGGACGACGAGCTCCCAACGAGATCGCGCAGCACTTCCTGGGTATGCGCGCCGACCGCGGGGCCAGGCCAGCGCATCTGGGCGTCGCCTCCAGGATTGTGCGGTACGACGCCTGGATGCAGTGTCCGCCCGATGATCGGATCGTCAACCTCTCGAACCATGCCCCTGGCGCGAAATTGAGCCGATTCCGCACACTCTTTCGCGGTGAACACGAGCGTCGAAGGGATGCCTGCCTCCCGGCACAACCGATCTGCCTCTGCGGCGTCAAGGCGTCTTGTCCAGGCTGCGATCTCAGCATCCAGGCGCTCGACATTGGCAACGCGTTCGCCGTTGCCCACAAAGCGAGGGTCGTGGACGAGTTCCGGGCGTCCAATCAGATCCATCAACTGCGCAAAAAGCGGTTCGGAATTGGCAGCGATGAGCACCCACTTGCCGTCAGCGCATGGATAGGAGTTGGTCGGTGCCGCCGTTGGGATGCGCGATCCAGTCGGCTGACGGACGATGCCAAGGCTACCGTATTCTGGGAGTAGGCCTTCCATGAGGCTAAGTACGGAATCGGTGAGTGCGACATCGACTGTCCGGCCGATGCCCGGTGTGCCTCGGCGATGGCCTCTGAGCAGCTCCGCAACGACCCCGAGTGCGGCATAGATGCCTGCCACTGTGTCTCCGATACTGATGCCCGCGCGGACCGGCGGTAGGTCGCTGGCGTGATCGGGATGATTCGCGAGGTAGCGCAGCCCCCCAATTGCTTCGCCGATGACGCCAAACGCAGCGCGGTCGCGATCCGGCCCAGTCTGGCCGAAGCCGGATACGTGGGCGACGACGAGCCCAGGGCGGGCAGTATGAAGTGCCTCGTCGGAGAGGCCGATCCTTTTAAGGTATCCCGGCCGGAAGTTCTCGACCACGGCGTCACACTTTGAGACCAGCTTTAAGATGATGTCGCGCGATCCATCCTGTTTCAGGTCTACGACGACGGATTTCTTGTTCCTTCCATGGACGCTCCACCAGACCGAGTTGCCATCGATCTGCGCGCCCCAGGTACGGACGGGATCGCCACCTGGGGGCTCGATCTTGATGATCTCGGCGCCGAGATCTCCGAGCAGGCGCGTGCAAAACGGCGCCGCAATGAAGTGGCCAAGCTCCAGCACGCGCACGCCCTCGAGGGGGCCAAGGCTCGATTTCGTCATGTCGTCGACCTTTCTTAGGGCCTGTC
>JANOKV010000424.1:0-1775 GCA_031419415.1 Hyphomicrobiales bacterium
TCCCGAAACAACGCGATACGCTCTTCCACAGGACTGCTTCCCTTGAAGGGCATCGCTCGAATCTCCCTCTGATTCGAACCATGCTTGCCTGTCAGGGATCAACCCGGTCTAAACTGTCAGGACTCAGCCCGGTTTGTACCCAATCCCTCCCCACCGGATCGCCCACCCCATGACCTCCTCTCTCCGCCGCGTCGCCATTGTCGGGAGCGTGCGTATCCCCTTCTGCCGCTCCAACACGCTTTATGCCGATCTATCGAACCTCGAGATGATGACGGCTGCGCTCGACGGGCTCGCCGATCGCTACCGGTTGGCGGGCGTCCACATCGATGAGGTGGTGGGCGGCGCGGTCGTCACGCATTCCAAGGATTGGAACATCGCGCGCGAAGCCGTTATCGGCACGAAGCTCGCGCGGGAGACGCCCGGCATCACGATGATTCAAGCCTGCGGCACCAGCCTGCAAGCCGCCATGGGCATCGCCGCCAAGATCGCCATCGGCCAAATCGAGAGCGGTATCGCAGTCGGCTCCGACACCACATCGGATGCGCCCATCGTCTTCTCGAAGAAATTTTCCGGACGCCTCGTCGAGGCCCAACGCGCGCGCTCACTCGGCGGTCGCGTGTCGGCCTTCAAAGGCCTATCGCTGCGCGAACTCGCCCCGCAGCCGCCGTCTGTCGCCGAGCCGCGTACGGGCCTGGCCATGGGTGAGCACTGCGAGTTGATGGCGCAGCACTGGCGCATTTCACGCGAAGCCCAAGACCAGCTCGCCCTCGAGAGCCACCGCAAGGCGGCCGCCGCCTACGCAGCGGGTTGGATGGACGACCTCGTCGTGCCGTGTGCCGGCGTCTTTCGCGACAACAACCTGCGCGAGGACATCTCGCTCGAGAAAATCTCCACGCTGCGCACCGCCTTCGAGCGATCGGAGCGTGGCACGCTGACCGCCGCCAACTCCACCCCACTCACCGACGGCGCTGCTGCCGTCTTGCTCGCCTCCGAAGACTGGGCCAACGCACGCGGCCTGCCGATCCTCGCTTATCTCGTCGACGCGCAAACCTCGGCCAATGATTTCGTTGCCGGCGAAGGCCTGTTGATGGCCCCCACCATCGCCGTCTCGCGCCTTCTCGATCGCTCGGGCCTGAAACTTCAAGACTTCGATTTCTACGAGATTCACGAAGCTTTCGCCGCCCAGGTTCTCGCGACGCTCGCAGCCTGGGAAGACCCCGAATACTGCAAAACCCGACTCGGCAAAGACCAGCCTCTCGGCGCGATCGACCGCACGAAAATGAATGTCAAAGGGTCGTCACTGGCCTTCGGCCATCCCTTTGCCGCAACGGGCGCGCGCATCACGGGCGTGCTCGCAAAACTGCTGGCGGAGAACGGCGGCCGGGGCCTCATCTCGATCTGCACCGCCGGCGGCATGGGCGTCGCCGCGATCCTGGAAAGCCAACCAGCCGCCCAAACGCATTCGGCTGCGTGATACAATTCGCCCACCACGCATTCCAATTCTCCACGTCATGCCCGCGAAGGCGGGCACCCACGACACCGCGCAGAACAATCGCCACTCGTTATCCCAAGCTCCGCACACCCATATCCAACACGAGCGTCGCCAACACGATCCAACCGACATCCCGATTGGCCTTGAAGCGCACGAGGCAATTGGCCGGGTCCGCCGTATCGAGCGTCGCGACTTGCCACGCGAGGACACCTGCAACGCCGATCAACCCAATAATCACGATCGCGCCCAGCGCCACGCCCGCCGTCACGAACGCCGCCACCCA
>JANOKV010000425.1:0-5397 GCA_031419415.1 Hyphomicrobiales bacterium
TGTTTCGGGCCACCTCCTCGTTGCGGCGGACGGACGCCATTCCATCGTGCGCGACGCAGCCGGCATTGGCACCGTCGGCTGGAGCTGGGGACAGGTGGGGATCGTCGCCACCGTCCGGCATGGGCGACCCCACGCGGGGCGCGCCGTGCAACATTTCCTCCCCGGCGGGCCATTCGCCATTCTGCCCCTCTTGGGAGATCGAAGCTGCATCACTTGGAGTGAAACAGCCGACGAGGGACGCCGCCTCGTCGCTGAAACCGATCAAACGTTTTTGGACGAAGCCGAGCGCCGCTTCGGGCACCGACTGGGGACGCTGGAGCTCGATGGTCCACGTGCTCTATGGCCGCTCGAGCATCACATGGCGCGAGCGCTCGTCGCGCGTCGCTTGGTTCTGGTTGGCGATGCGGCCCGCAGCGTGCATCCCATTGCCGGCCAAGGCTTGAACCTCGGCCTGCGCGATGGGGCGGCCTTGGCCGAAGCGGTGGCCGATACGATGCGGGTCGGTCTCGATGCCGGCGACTCCACGGGTCTCGAGCGCTATGAGCAATGGCGTCGGTTCGATGCGACAATGTCGGCGGCCGTCTACGGCGGGCTCAACACTCTCTTTTCCAACGATTGGACCGTGCTGCGCGCCGCGCGGGGCGCAGGGCTCGGGGTCGTCGATCGATTGCCGGCCTTGAAGCAGGCCTTTGTTGCCCAAGCCGCCGGGTTGACCGGCGATGTGCCTCGGCTCATGCAGGCACGCTCCGCGCCCGCGAAGTCATGAGAGGCGTGCGAAACGCGTCTGCGTCAGCGCGATGGCCCCGCGTAGGCCGCGACGGATGGCGGATCCGATCGCCCGCCTTGGGCTGAAGGGAGCAACGGCTGACAGAATGCCCGTGACGACCACGAGCGGAATGAGGGTCAGCCAGACTGAATGAACCGCCAACATGATGCCGATGGCCCAAGTTATGGCCAGGGCATGTTCCACGAGAGCAACCAGCTTCGACTGTTGGTGACGTCGCAACATGCCCCGGCGGTTGCCGGGCATCGGATGCCACAGATTGAGGAGCGCAGTCGACACGGCTGCCAGCGCTGAAATGAGGAGCGTCAACACTGCCACGCGCACCGAGGCGAAAGCCAAGCCGATCGTAGGAACTGCCACTACGGCGAAAACGGGCACGGCAATAGCCGAGAGCTTATAGCGCTCGATGTGACCGGCCCCCATCGGCGCGGTCGCGAGCAGTTCAGGGGCTTCCTCGGCGGAAACGGCGATCCAAGCGAGCGATGCCGAGATCTGCGCCGCAATGACGACGACGGCCGACGCCACCGCCAGCCCGGTGGGCAGCTCCTGGTTGCTGCGCATCAAGAGGACCGCGACGGGCAGTGTGTAAATGATCTGGAGCGTCAGTTGGCCGTAAATCCCGGGATCGCGCAGCAGCAAACGCCATTCCTTGCGGCGCAGGGCGCGCCCAAACCCCTCGGAGAACCGCAACGGCTGCTCGATGTCGAGGGCGCGGCGTCCCTCCGCCGGCGCGCCCGCAGCCGACAGTGTGGCTCGGGCAAAGGGTCCAGCCAAGAGGCGCACGGTGACGGCAAACAGTGCCAGGCTCGAAGCCGTGATCAGAAGCACGGTTTCGACGTCTCCCGACAGGACTTGCGAGACGTGGATAGCCAGCCGGCTCTCCCGTCCCCAGATTGCCGTAACGGCCGTCGCAAGCGTCGCCTGAACCCCTTCGGGCAACAACAGCCAGACCTGCACGCCCAAGACGAAGCCACCGGCGATGAAGGTGGCGACGAGTTGGGATACGAGCCGCGCCCGGCGTGGTCCGACATACTGGAAGGTCGCCATGGAGAACAGCAGGCCGATCGAAGTCCCCACCAACGCCAAAACGACAAGGACGGGATAGACGAACAGCCATGACGGTCTGCCGAGCAGGGCGCCGACATTGGCCGTCGGCAGCACCAACAGCCCCACAGACCCGAAGGTGCTGGTCGTGATCGCCAAGGCGCGGGCGCCAAAGACCGTGATGGCATCGAGCGGCGAACCCAGCAGCAACTCGAGATCGGAGCGCGCAAAGAGGGCGCGGCTGGCGCCAATCAGTCCCTGCGCGACCATCCAGGCGAAGACGCTCAGCGCGACGGTGACGATGGTCGCTATCTGGCCCGTCGCAATCACCTCGTCGACGTTCGGCACGAGGAGGGCGGCAATCGGCCATGCAACGAGGTGGAGTGCGATCAGTGCGGCAGCCGCCACGAGAAATCCTCGCGTCGCATCGAACTTGGCGAACATCCGCGAGAATTCGCGCCACGACAGGCGAATGTCATGGTGCACGAGCCACAGAAACGAGCCGACCTTTGGCGTCAAGCAGCGCGGCATGCATCGCTCCCGGTGAGCGAGAGGAACACGTCTTCCAACGTCCGGCTGCCGCCGCCAGCCAGCGCCTTGAGTTCTTCGAATGTGCCTTCCGCCAGGACCCGACCCCGACTGACGATGCCAATGCGGTCGGCGAGCCGTTCGGCAACTTCGAGAATGTGCGTGGTGAGGATGATCGAGGCCCCGGCCCGAACGCGGGCCATCAGCAACTCTTTGACCTGCCGGGCGATCCCGGCGTCGAGCCCCGTCAACGGCTCGTCGAGCATGATGAGGCGGGGATTGTGAATGAGAGCGCCAGCAAGCGCCACCTTCTGCTTCATGCCCCGCGAGAACCCTTCGCACCGCTCATTGCGATGCGCCCACAACTCGAGTGCGCGCAATAGGTCTTCAGCCTCGGTTTCTGCGCGGCGGGGATCGACCGCCCACAGCCCAGCGACGAATTCCAGATATTCGACGGGCGTCAACTTATCGTAGAGCATCGGCTCATCGGGCAGCCAGGCCGTGATCCGCTTGGCGGCGACCGGATCGGCGATGGCATCGATGCCGAAAACGGAAATACGCCCCGCATCGGGCGCGAGAAGGCCAGCGGTCATCCGCAACGTCGTGGTCTTACCCGCGCCATTGGGTCCAAGCAAGGCATAGAGTTCACCGCGCCGAACCGTCAGGTCGAGGTTGTCGACGGCGACCTTTACGAAGGTCTTGCGTAGCCCCCGGAGGGTCACGGCGCTGGTCTGGGGGTCATCGTGGTCGCCCCCTTGGGCGGGCAAAAGGTCACGACTGGTCACGCATCACCCGCTCTGAGGACTGACAAGGGGGCGACGATATCCGAGCCGGTCTACCCAACAGTTAACGAGGATAGCGGGGGAGGCCCGGGCAGGGCATGGGGCCGACATCCCCTCGACGCGGGTATCGTCAGCGCTTAGGTTGCGAGCTCGAATGAACCGGCACCAACAGGGGGAGCCGCATGCGCGCCAGCACGGACCCGATCGCCTTCGAACTTTTCAAGAACGCGATCTTTTCGATTGCCGATGAGATGGCGTTGACGGTGTTTCGCACGACTTATTCGGCCGTGCTCAAGGACAATATGGATTATTCGACGGGTTTTGCCGACGCTCGAGGCCGGCTGGCGGCGCAGGGCCTGACGCTGCCGGGCCACCTGGGCTCGACGCCCACCGCGCTGCAATCGATCATGCGCCACTTCGGCGACGAGATGCAGCCAGGCGACGTCTACATTATGAATGATCCATTCGACGGCGGCATGCACCTGCCCGACATCTTCATTTTCAAGCCATTGTTTCACGAGGGACAGCGCCTCGCCATCGCCTGCACGGTCTGCCATCACACCGACGTCGGCGGTCGGGTCGCTGGATCGAACGCATCGGATTCGACAGAGATCTACGCCGAGGGCCTACGCATCGCGCCGATGAAGCTCTACGAGGCGGGCAAGCTCAACCAGACGATCATGACGTTCATCGAAAAAAACGTCCGCGTGCCCGTGATGGTGTTTGGTGACCTGCGCGCCCAGCTTGCCGCCTGCCACACCGCCGAAAAACAGTTCGCCGAAGTGGTCGCCAAATGGGGGGTCGAGACGACCCGGCAGATGATGGAGGAAACGATCGACTACGCCGAACGGTTGACGCGCGCTGCGCTGCGCGATTTGCCCGACGGCGAATGGAGCTTCGAGGACTGGATCGACGACGATGGCGTCGATTACGGCAAGCCGATCCGCCTGTTCGTCACCATCCGCAAAACTGGCGACAGCATGCTGGTCGACTGGACGGGCACCAACCCTCAAGTCCGTGGCGCGATCAACAACACGCTGTCCTATACGAAATCTGCCTCCTACTGCGCCATCCGTTCCGTGTTGCCGGGGAACATCCCCAACAACGAGGGCGTATTTCGCGCGATCGAGGTGATCTGTCCGCCGGGCACCGTCGGCAACGGCGTCCTTCCAGCGGCCTGTGCCGCGCGGGGTCTCACCGGTTTTCGCATGGTCGACTGCATGTTCGGCGCGCTGGCCATGATGCTGCCCGACAAAGTCAAAGCGGCCGGCGATGGCGGCAATACCGGCATCTCGGTCGGTGGCTACTACGCGGACCGCAAGCCGTTCGTTTATGTGGACTTTACGTGCGGCGCTTGGGGCGCGCGCCCCTGGGCCGACGGCCTCGACGGCAACTCGCATATGTTCGCCAACATGGCGCTGCCCTCCGTTGAAGTGACGGAAGCCGAACAACCGATTTCCGTGCTCGCCTTCGAGTTCGCAACCGACAAGTGCGGCGCGGGAAAATGGCGGGGCGGCGTGCCCTATTATCGCGACTACCGGTTGAATACCGAGGAGGCCACGCTATCGGTGCGCTCCGACCGCCGCGCCTTTCGCCCGTTCGGCCTCTACGGCGGCAGCCCGGGTGTCGCTTCAGAAAACTACATGGCGCCGCAAGGCGCGCGCGACGTCGTGCCCTCGAAGCTGACGCGCATGTTCTATAAGGGCGAAGTCTTTCGGCACGTGCATCCAGGTGGCGGCGGCTGGGGTGATCCCCTCGAACGCGACCCCGACCTCGTGCTGCGCGACGTGCGCAACGAGTTCATCACGGCCAGCAAAGCCGAGGCCGACTATGGCGTGGTGATCGACGCTGTACGCTGGCAGGTGGACTTTGCCGCGACCCAAAAGCGCCAATCCGCCATCCGCGCGGCACGCGGCTGGAGCGAAGTGCCGAAGGTGCAGTGGCATGACCCTCTGCCCGCCAAGTTGGCGGCGGAGTAAATGCCTGTGATATTGATAGCCGGCCACGGTTTGTCTTTACCTGCCGCGTATGAGGCGGCGCATTGACCAACCAGTCGCAGATAACGCCACTGAGACCGGCAGCATCAGCGGTATCAAATGCCACCAGTTATACCATCTGAGAATTTTCGCCATGCCGTCCACATAGCCATCGACGAAGTTCTTATCAAACTGATCCAGCTTTCGGATGTCCTTGCCTTCCGTGCGCAATTGTTCAGAGGCGTAATTGTATGCCTCCCCGTTGGCAAGCAACCAACCCATG
>JANOKV010000426.1:0-7964 GCA_031419415.1 Hyphomicrobiales bacterium
TCCCAGAACACGCGGTAGGGATTGATCGGCTCGGAATTGGATTCGAGTTTGGGCAGCCACTTCGCGAACCAGGGCTCCCAAACCTCCTGGATTTCGGCCGCGACCTTCTTGGGGTCTTTGGGCGATGACCCATGTAGTTTGCGCACCTCGTCGAGGACGCCTTGCAGGATCAGCTTGGCGTCGCCCGCCACGCCCAGCGAGACCGCGATGTCTTTGTTGATGTCGGAGGGGTCGAGCGTCGCTTGGATGATGTTCTTGTGACCGGCTGGCATTTTGACGCCGAAGTTCGTCTCCGTGAACGAACAGCCGATGCCGAAGATCAGGTCGGACTTATCGAGGAAGGTGCGCACCGACTGGGGGATCGCGAGGCCACCCGAGCCCAGCGACAGGGGATGCGTTTCGGGGAAGGCGCTCTTGCCTTCGAGACTCGTCGTGACGGGAATGGCCAGCAGCTCGGCCAGCTCCTTCAGCTCGCCCCAGGCTTCGGCCCAATGCACGCCTTGCCCTGCGTAGATCACCGGGCGCTTGGCGGCGACGAGGCGCTTGGCGGCCTCTTTCACGGCTGCCGGATCGACGCCCGACTTGATGATCGAGGGTGAGAAATAGTCGGCGGGATCGCAGTCCTCGGCGAAGAGGTCGGTCGGCACTTCGATCAGGACGGGGCCACCGCGACCCGAGCGCAACCGCTGGAAGGCGCGACGGAAGACGTTGGGCAGATCCTTCGCCGACGTGATCGGCTCGGCCGATTTGGTGATCGACTTCATCGACACGGAGGCGAAATAATTGCGGTCCACCCAAGCGATGCGGCGGGCATAACCCATCGGCAGGACGAGGATCGGCACGCTCTCGCTGTAGGCCTGCGCCACGCCGCCGTAGGCGTTCTCGGTGCCGGGGCCATGCTGCATGGCGAAGACGCCGATTTTCTTGCCCGACGTGACGCGACTGATGGCGTCTGCCATGTGCAGGCCCGTTCGCTCCTGGCGCACGATGATGGGGCGAATGTCGATGTGGGCCGCATGCTCGAGAATGTGATTGACCGGATAGCCGATGATCCACTCCACGCCTTCGCGTTTCAGAATCGCCGAGATTGCGTCTGCCACTTTCATGGGCCCGTCCTCCGTGGTTTCATGCTGGGGCGCATGCAAGCACGGGACGTCGCAGTCCGCTATGTGTTTCTGGTCGGATGCACGCTGCGGCAAACGACCGTCACGCGCGCGCCATGACTTTCTTCACCGCCGCCGAAATCTTGTGGCGAATGGCGTGGAAGCCTTTGGCGCCTTCGCTCGTCATCCAGTTCATCTGGAGCGACCGGCGCTGGCCTTCGAACGGATGATGACCGTGCCAGGACGTCTCGGACCTCTTGAAGACGAGGAGTGTGCCGTTGTCGGGCGGTACTTCCGTTATGTAATCTTCGACGTCGTGGCCGTTCTTGAGAAGTCGGAGGCGTCCGCCCGGCTGCTGCCAAGTCTCGTTGAGATAGAGCAGCACCGTAATGATTTTGTCTTTGCTATCGGTGTGGATCTGGCCGTCCTTGGCGCGCGTATGACCGCGCAATGAATACATTTTTGGCCGCCCCTCGAGAGCGACGTCGAATTTTTGCGCGATGACGCGCTCGAACTCCGGACCGTCCAATTCGTCGATGACCTCTTTGATCGCCATGCCGGCATCGAGGCTCTCGATGGGATAGCTGCCGCCCGTGGCGATATCGGGGTAGGTGGCGTTGATGCGCGCCACGCTCTGCGGGCTCAGGAAACCCGGCACGATCGCGTACATGAAGGGCACTGCTTCGAGCTTAGCCGAAGCCAGCTTGTCCAATTGGAGATGCGCCATCGCCAAATCCGTTCGCGTGTCGAGCCTCGCGACCCTGGGCCTAAAATCTGAAACCGATGTTCTGCCGCTGTTGCCAGCGTGTCTCGATCTCGCGCGCGATCTGCGCTGCGGAATCGAGCGGTGAATAGGTCCACGTCTCCAGTGATGTAACAATGTCTGGCAACGGGTGTGTGGCGCCATAGCGCCGCAGCGACTCGTGGAAGCGGCGAAATTTGGCGCTTCCCCCCGATGGCTCGAACACCCACACGGGCTTGCCGGTGGCCAGGGGTTCGCCCGTCATGTTGACGCTGTCGCCGGTGACGATGAACCGGTCGGCGTGCGCCAGGAACTCGGGGTAGGGATTGGCGCTAGCGCCATCCCAGACGACACGCGGGCTCGACTGCGTGGCGCGCAGAACCGCGCGCAGCAGGCGCTGGTGGGTGCGGCGCGAGGGCGTGATGAGGAAGCTCGCGCCCAGGTCGGCGATCGATCGCAGCGACGCCTCGATGCGGTCATCGTCGGCGTCGGTAAAGCGATAGACGGCGTTTTTGCCGCCCAGAATGACGGCCACGCGCGGCGAGGGCAGGCCGGCCAGCCATGCGGGTGTGGCGCCGCGAAGCATCGCCAGGCGCTTGGGCGTGAAGCTGTGCGGTGCCGTGAGCGTCGTTATCACGTTGGCGCCGCGCCGGCGATCATGCTCTGGCACCCAGATGAGGTGGGCCGTGCCGGGGCTGGTCTTGGGGTCCTGCAAGATCACCGTGAATGTCGCGCGACCCGCCATGCGGTGCAGACGGCGAATGTAGGGGATGCTCAGCCGACCTGTCGCGATGGCGATATCGGGCCACGGAGGCGCAAAAGTGCTGTCGGCGCTGCCAAACGCATCGCGCGGATCGGGTGGTCCCCAGGGCGCGGCCAACCGCCACAAGCCGCGCGGGGCCACTTCCTTCAGCGTCCAATCGACCCCCAGCGCCTCGGCGACCCCTTTGGCCTGCACTTGCATGCCGGTTTTGTCGTCCGTCAGGATCCAGGCTCGACGTCCGGCGAGGCAGCCCAGGATCGGGGCCGAAAGCGGTGCGATCGAGACAGGTGGTTCACTCGGCAAAGGATAGGTCCTCGATGTGCGCTCCGCCTCGGGACGGTTGGTCGCCCCGGAATCGACGGTGAGCCGCCGTCGGGTTTGCGCTATAGAAGCTTCGGGTCACGCCGGACGTCGGCCCGCCCCCGCCCCGTGTCCACGACGGACCACAGCTCCCGAGGCAAATACCCCCGATGCGCGCGCGTCTCGATGCTACGGATTGGCGCATCCTGCGCGAGTTGCAGGCCGATGGCCGCTTGACCAACGTCGGGCTGGCCGCGCGTGTCGGTCTGTCGCCGCCGCCCTGTTTGCGGCGCGTGCAGGCGCTCGAACAGGCAGGCTACATTCGCGGCTATCACGCCGACCTCGATGCCCGGCTCAGCGGTTTCGAGGTCGAGGCGTTCGCCATGGTCACGCTGAAAGCGCAGAGCGAAGCGGAGCTGCGCGCCTTCGAGAACCAGCTTCTCAAATGGCCACACGTGCGTGAGGCGCACATGCTCTCGGGCGAGATCGACTACATGTTGAAATGTACCGCTCGTGACCTGCCGTCGTTCCAGGATTTCGTCCTGGGCCACCTGACGGCCTGGCCCAACGTCGCCAGCGTCAAGACGACGACGGTGCTGCGTCGCGCCAAGTGGGAACCGGGCGTCCCGATCGAAGGCCGGCCCGGCGAGTGAGGCCCCCCGCTTCCCCCTCTCACCGTTTCCGACGGCGCGAGGGGAAGCGCCATTTCAGCCCCGTCCCTCGAATGGCATGTTGGTGGCTTTGATGTTGAGGGTGAAGACGTTGGTGTCGAGCGGCAAGCTCGCCATGTAGCGAATGGCCGAGCCGCAGTGCGAGACGTCGAACACGGGCTCGGGCATGATGTCGCCGCGCGGTTGGGGCACGCCCGCTTTCATCCGCCCCCCCATGTTGGTGTCGGCATTGCCGATGTCGATCTGGCCGCAGGCGATGTTGAAGGGTCGCCCGTCGAGTGCAACGCACTTCGTCAGGCCCGTGATGGCGTGCTTCGTCGCCGTGTAGGCCACCGACATGGGGCGCGGCGTATGGGCGGAGATCGAGCCGTTGTTGACGATGCGGCCCCCCTGCGGGCTCTGCTCTTTGAACATGCGGATCGCTTCTTGCGCACACATGAAGCAGGCGGTGAGATTGAGGTCGACCACGCCCTGCCATTTCTCGACGGGAATGTCTTCCATGGGGCCAGCGGGCAGGCCCATGCCAGCGTTGTTGAACAGGAAATCGAGGCGGCCGAAGGCTTTCTTGGTCTCGGCAAAGAGGCGTTTGACCTGGTCCTGCTTGGTCACGTCCGTCGCCACGCCGATCATTTTACCGCCGCCCGCCTTGGCCATGGCGACGGTCTTGTCGAGCTCGTCCTTCCGCCGGCCAGCGACGACGACATCCCAGCCGTCCCCCTGCAAGGCCAGCGCGGCTGCGCGCCCGATACCGGTGCCGCCGCCCGTAATGATTGCAACTTTGTTCGCTGCCATGGCTCGAATGTCTCCCGTCGACTGCTGATTTGCGCCCACGTCCGGGCATCGGTCGCACTCGATCACGGTCGCACGGGGGGATCAAGCAGAAGGTGCGCGTATCCGTTTCGGGTTGCCGGCCGCCACCGGGTCCAGCGAATGTCGAGATCGGATGTGCTGCACGCGGCCCTGCGAGACCCCAAATCGCGCATTGCTGTTGTTGCTCTGTTCTCGTATCGTCGCGGCGTTGCGTTGGTCTGTGGTTCGAGGCGTAAAATGGCATCTCTGGTCAAAATTGGTCTGGTCGTTGCGGCGGTCTATGCCGTGACGACGGCGCCAGAGGCGGAGCGTCGGACCATGTTCGAAGGCGCCAAAGCTTTCGCCAGTGCCGTAGCTGGCGCTTGCACGCGCGAAGGAAGCCCGTGCCGACTGGCGATGGGTATCATCAGCAACGGCGCCTCCCTGCTTTTCGACAGCTCTCGATCCGATACGACAAAAATACAGTCCGATGGAACCAGACGCTCCCTCGACGACTCGCCTCGACCCAGCGTCCGCCGGCAGGATGGCGTCTGAAGTCCCACTTTGCAGCACTCGTCGCGCCCGTCGTCGGTATGCCTCGTGACGCATGCCGGTGTTGATGATCGGCCATGTGCGGCCCCCACCGCAGACGCGATTGGGGGAGTGACAAGCGCACGGGGGATGGAACACAATGGCCCGGCCCGACCAGCGCCACGTGTGGGTGCGGATCGGGCGACAGATCGTCTGCGCTGCTCATGAAATCCAAGGACCGGCATGCCCGCTTCAGAACTGTCGAGTGTGCGCGAAATTCTGACCCACCTCGTGGCCTTCGACACGACGAGCCATAAGACCAACCTGCCGATGGCCGAATGGGTGCGCGCCTACCTCGCGCGCCACGGCGTCGAAAGCCGGTTCGTGCCGTCCGACAACGGCATTCACAGCAGCCTTTTCGCCACGATCGGTCCCGCCGGTGAGGGTGGCATCGGGCTGTCGGGGCATATGGACGTCGTGCCGGTCATCGGCCAGCCGTGGGATACCGACCCATTCACGGTGACGGAAAAAGATGGCCGCCTCTATGGCCGTGGCACGTGCGACATGAAGGGGTTCATCGCCTGCGTGCTCGCTCTGGTGCCGGAACTGAAATCCCGCACGCTCTCCACGCCCGTCCACATCCTGCTCTCCTACGACGAGGAAGTGGGCTGCACCGGTGTGCAACCGATGATTGCCGAGTTCGGGCAGAGCTTGCCCAAGCCGCGGCTCGTGTTTGTCGGCGAACCCTCGACCATGCAGGTCGTCGATGCGCACAAGGGCGGGTATCGCTTTCGCACTGATATCACCGGCAAGGATGCGCATTCCTCCAAGCCCCAGCTCGGCGTCGGGTCGATCGGGATCGCGGCTAAACTGATCGAGGAACTGGAGCGCATCGAGACGCGCCTGAAGGCCCAGCACCAAAATGCCCGCTTCGATCCGCCTTTTGCGTCGATCACGGTCAGCGGCATCGAGGGTGGCGTCGCCCACAACATCATTCCCCCGCGCTGCTCGTTCACCTGGGGGGTGCGGGCGTTGCCGGGCACCGACGCGCTGGGTATTGCGCGCGATTTGCAGGCCTACGCGGAGCGCGAACTGTTGCCCGGCATGCGGGCGGTTTGGCCGGACTGCGCCGTCGAAACGACGACGCTGGGCGTGCTGCCGCCGTTCGCATCCGGCGATGGCTCCGAGGCCACGTCTCTGGCGTTGAAACTCGCCGAGCAGAACGAGACCTATGCGGTTCCCTATGGCACGGAAGCGAGCCACTTCCAGGCGGCGGGCTGCTCGTCCGTGATCTGCGGGCCTGGCCACATCGATCAAGCGCATCAGCCCAACGAATTCGTGGAGATTGCCGAACTCGAGCGGTGCATGGTGTTCTTGCATCGCGTCGCCGACTGGGCGACGCGCGGAGCCGCCTGATTTCGTCGCGAGGGCCGACCCATGAACCTGTCGCTGACGCTGCGAACCTTGGCGCGGGCCCTGCCCGACGCGCCGGCCATCACCCAAGAGGGCCGCACACTCACCTATGGAGCACTCGAAGATCAGGTGGCGCGGATCGCGGGGGGCTTGCGCGAGCGGCACGGCCTGCGGGCCGGCGACCGGGTCGGAATCTGGGTCGAAAACTGCCTGGAATTCTTCCCCATGCTGTTCGCCATTTGGCGCGCGGGTCTCACGTCGGTGCCGATCAACAACAAGCTGCACCCGAAAGAACTCGCCTGGATCCTCGAGAATTCGCAAGCCAAGCTGTGCATCGTCACGCCCGATCAACTCGACCGCTTGTCGGAATTGCCGGTCGCAACGTCTCTACCACCGATCGTGACGACGGGGACGCGCGACTATGCGGCGCTGCTCGAAGGTGCGCCCGTCACTGACGCGCCGACCGATCCGGCCTTGGAAGCCTGGCTATTCTACACCAGCGGCACGACCGGTCGACCGAAAGGCGCCGTGCTCACCCACCGCAACCTGCTGTTCATGACGCAGAGTTATTACGCCGACATCGATTTCATCGACCACACCGACACCAAGTTTCACGCCGCTCCGCTGTCGCATGGCTCGGGTCTGGATGGCTTGGCGTTCGTGTTGAAAGGCGCCCACAACGTCATCATTCCGGGGTCTTTCGAGCCAGACCGGATCTTTGCCGAATTGGCGCATCACTCGAAAGTCTCGATGTTTGCCGCACCGACGATGCTGACGCGGCTCATCAATCATCCAATGGCTGGCGCCATCGACACGCGCACCCTGAAAACGATCACCTACGGCGGCGCGCCGATGTACGTCGCCGACCTGAAGCGCGCGCTCGAGCAGTTTGGCCCGAAGCTGTCGCAGATTTTCGGCCAAGGCGAGAGCCCGATGACCATCACGGGTCTGTCGAAATCCATGCACGTCGATACGGGGCATGCGCGCTACGAGGACCGCCTGGGATCGGCGGGAATCGCGCGAACAGGGTGTGCGGTGCGGATCGTCGATGATGCGGGACGCGAGCTGCCCGCCGGCGAGATCGGCGAAATCACGACGCGCAGTGATTGCGTCATGCAGGGGTATTGGAAAAACCCGGAGGCCAACGCCAAGTCCCTGCGCGACGGTTGGCTGTGGACCGGCGATATGGGCCGCATGGATGCGGATGGGTTTCTCACCATCAAAGACCGCTCCAAGGACATGATCATCTCGGGTGGGTCCAACGTCTATCCGCGTGAGATCGAAGAAGTGCTGCAAACGCACGCCGGCGTGCTCGAGTGCGCCGTCGTGTCTCGACCGCATGCCGATTGGGGCGAGGAAGTCATCGCCTACGTCGTGTGCCGGCCGGGAACAGTCGTGTCTGGGCCCGATCTCGATCGGCTCTGCCTCGACAACATCGCTCGATTCAAGCGCCCGAAGGGCTATCGGTTCGTCGAGAACCTGCCAAAAAACAACTACGGCAAGGTCCTGAAAACGGAGCTGCGGGAGATGCTGAAGGCGGATCGATCGTAAACGGCAATGCGCGGCACGCACGTCTACCTCGGTCGCCACACGTCGCGTTGCAGCGCCTTGTAGGCCGCGAGGCCGCCAGGGTAACTGACCAGCTCGAGCTG
>JANOKV010000427.1:0-4133 GCA_031419415.1 Hyphomicrobiales bacterium
CTGGGAGAGCTTGGACTGATCATCGGAACAGATCGGCCAGAGAATGCACCGCATGCCACTGTGAAGCCTCAGGATCATGGCCACACAACACTCATCTCGCTTCAACTCGACGATGGCAGTTGGCTGAACGTCACATTGGCAAGGGTCCAGTCCACGCGACCAACCTCGCCCAGTCTATTGTTGTCGGCAGCGCTTGGCGCGTTCGGCGTCGTGCTGGTGGCATTCCTGATGGGGGGCTGGTTGACGCGCCCGCTCGATCAGCTCGCGACGGACGCACGTCAGCTTTTTCTGACGTCTCATACAGTACCACTGGCCGAGACCGGAACGCGCGAGGTGCGAACCTTGGCCTCCGCGATCAATGATCTCCAATTCCGAATCCGGCGCCTGGTTGACGACCGCACACAGATGCTGGCAGCCGTCAGCCATGATCTGCGCACGCCGCTCACCCGATTGCGCTTGCGGATCGAACGTGTGCCCGATGTCGAAGCCAGAGCGAGCATCCAGACCGATCTGGATGAGATGGAGGCGATGATCGACGCGACATTGGCGTTCTTGCGCGATGATATGGTGAGCGAGACCGTCGAGCAGGTCGATATCGCGGCCATTCTGCAGACAATTGCGGCCGACACGGCCGATGCGGGACATAGCGTCGATGTTCACACGCCACAAAGGCTTGTGATCGCAGGGCGCCACCTTGCGTTGAAACGAGCGCTTACCAACCTCGTCCAGAATGCCGTCAAATATGGCGGATCAGCAGTCGTGTCCCTGTCTGTCGACGGGCCAAGCATTTGCATTTCTGTCTGCGACGAGGGGCCGGGGATTCCAGCCGACAAGCTCGAGGCTGTGTTCGAGCCATTCTATCGGATCGAACCCTCGCGTGGGCGCCACACGGGGGGACATGGCCTCGGTCTCACCGTCGCCCGCTCGATTGCACGCACGCACGGTGGCGATGTCGTCCTGTCGAACCGCACGCCCCGGGGGCTCGAAGTTGTGCTGACGTTGCCGATTGTGTCGCAGTCTCTTGATACATCAGTTCAGTCCCGCCGTAGTCCAATGCTGTCATAGCCAGCCCGCCAGTATGGCGATTCCGATCCCGGCCATCCCGATGCCAGCGACTTGCCGCGCTCGCAAAGAGATTGGCTGTCCGAACCGCTCCACCCCCAATGCGAGCCCGATGCCGATCGCGTGCAGGAGCAAAGTCGCAATGACGAAGCCGGCGACATAGCCCGCAACCGAGGTCTCCAATGGCAACTCGGCACCGTGGGCATAGCCATGGACAACGGAAATGACAGCCGCCAATGCAGCAGCGCCCGCGATCGGCAGCTGTCGGCCAATTCCGATGATGGCTCCGATGACAACCACCGAGAGTGCAATTCCGGTCTCATAGTTGGGCAGATCGATCCTGCGAATTCCCATCATGGCGCCCACGGCCATGAACGTGACGAAGGCCGCAGGAACGAGCCAAAGCGCACGACCGCCGATGAGGCCCGCAATGATCCCCAATCCTATCATCGCCAGCGCATGATCGATCCCGCCGATCGGGTGTACAAAACCTTGTATGATGCTCGACATCGGATCGTCCCCTACCGGTCGTGACTTCTGCAACGTGCCCTTGGCTGAGCTCGTTCGTACCTGAGTAGTCAATCACCCGCGCCTTGCAAAGGCGAAGACTTCAACAAGCGAGGTCGCGGCGCATTGAACCCTGCCCTGACCATCGCTGAATATAAGAACATTGTCGCTCCACGATCATCGCCCTTGGATTATTTTCCACCAAATTCACCTGTCGACGCTGACCAGTCGGCGTTTAAGATGCATGGCGCGAGTTGAAGAACTTCCGTTGCTCGACCATGGGCCGAACCGCCCAGGATCAGATCGACGCACCACGACATTGCAGCAGGTCCATCAACGCAATACCCGCCATAGTGTGACCGCTCCGATAGCGACGATGGCCAGTCCGCCGAGCCCTTGCGCCAATCGCGCTCCGCGTTTGAAGCCAGGCAGGTAGCCGGCAAGCGCAAAGCCCATCCTGCGCCGTCCGATGATCGCCATGAGGGCAACCCCTCCGATCGTCAGTGCAATTCCGAGTGCGATCGAAACAAGCACGAGGCCAACCATGCCGGCGCTACTCTGCGTCCAGGCGAAGCCCAGAACCGAGATCGTCAACGGGCAAGGCAACAGGCCGATGCCTGCGGTGATCGCGTGGCTCCCGTTCGCGTGCTTATGATCGCTGCGCAGGCTCTGCCCGATCATGACGAGACCCGCAAGAATGATGAGTCCATAGCCGAAAGCGGTGAACGCCGGTGAGCCGCGCCCGAAAGGCGAAGGAACTTGCCCAACGACGACGCGCAGCACGAGAAAAAAGGCGAAGCCCGACACCACGTGCAGGAGCGCGGCGAGTAGCGCAACGCGCAGGCCCTTACTGATGCGCGCTTCGTGACCGAGGAAATAGGCCGCCAGCGCAGCCTTGCCATGACCGGGCGTCAGCGCGTGCAGGGCGCCGAGCGCGAAAGCGAGACCAGCCGTTCCGATCCCACCCGCTCGCAACTCGGCCGCAAGCGTGCGCACGATGCCACCTTGGATCTGGCCCAGCCAGACGATCAGCCAGTCGGGCATGAATTACCAGCTCGCGACGGTGCAGCCGGCTGGCGCCAGCCCTGCATGGCTCTTATGATCGTTCCATGAATCATCATGCTGTCAGCCTCGCCCTGCTCTCGGCCGCATTGTTCGGCATCTCTACACCGGCCGCAAAGGCGCTCCTAGGCTCGATCGATCCGACCGTGCTTGCGGGACTGCTCTATTGCGGCGCGGGGCTCGGCGTTGCCATCCTTCGCCGCGTTGTCCGCCCATGGATCACGGAAGCGTCGGCAGCCGAAACGCCGCTATCATCCACCGACGTGCCATGGCTTGCGGGCGCTATCGTGGCAGGTGGTATCATCGGCCCGGTGCTGCTCATGGTCGGTCTCGCGAGAACTGACGCGTCGGCGGCTTCGCTTCTGCTCACCCTCGAAGGTGTGGCCACCGCGCTCCTGGCTTGGTTCGTCTTCCACGAGAATTTCGATCGGCGCATTGCCCTCGGCATGGCTTGTCTCGTGGCCGGCGCTGCTGTTCTGTCTTGGACCGGGCAACCGACGGTCGCGGGGCTCGTCGGACCACTCGCCATCGTTGGCGCGTGCATCGCGTGGGGGATCGATAACAATCTGACCCGAAAAGTCTCACTGGCAGACCCTCTTCAAATCGTGGAGTTGAAGGGACTAATTGCAGGCCCGTTCAATCTGGCGGTCGGGATTTGGCTCGGTGGCGGCCTTCCTACCTTCTCTCCTCTAGTGACTGCCGGGTTCGTGGGGTTCCTCGGGTATGGTGTCAGCTTGGTCCTGTTTGTGCTTGCCCTCCGGCATCTTGGAACAGCGCGCACTGGGGCCTATTTTTCGACAGCGCCGTTCCTTGGCGCAATTACCGCGGTGCTATTCCTTGGCGAGGCCGTCACCACGCAACTCGGCATCGCGGGGCTCTTGATGGCATTTGGCGTCTGGCTGCATCTCACCGAAACGCACGAGCACGAGCATGAGCACGACCCCATGGAGCATGCTCATCCACATGTGCACGATGCGCATCACCAGCATGCGCATGAGCCTGGCACGCCGCCGGGCGAGCCGCACACCCATGCGCACAGGCACGTTCGCCTACGTCACAAGCATCCACACGTGCCCGACATGCACCACACACACCGGCATTGAGTGTGCCGATGGGCGCCGTGCGGCGCGGCGATGCATAGCCGAGGTCCGTAGGTGTCAGCTAACGCAAGACGGTCCGCAGGCCACCAAGTTTGGGACCCTGCCGAGGAAAGCAATACAAGACCGTGTGAGGTCCGGACAGGTTCGGGAGCATTAAGTGCTTGAATCTTCATGGTCCGTAGGATCCCCCCGGTTCCACCATCCGCTTCTTTTTTGGGATGACTGGGTTGTACTTGGAACTTCGGCTGCTGAGATGGCCGGGGACGAGTTTTCACATCTAACTGCCGAGTTCGCGCCTGTTACCGCGTTCGGGTCTTCCTGTCGTTGCCGAGGCTATGTCCGGAGCTCGAAAATGCTGACATTGTTGGCGCCACTTCCGAATTCGGCAAGTATTGGCCCGTC
>JANOKV010000428.1:0-2043 GCA_031419415.1 Hyphomicrobiales bacterium
GGTGCCATCAAACCAACCCCGTCTTTGCGTGAGAAATCTCACTGAGCCTGAGAAGTGCGTAGCCGTTTCGCGCGTGCTCACTTGAGGTTGGTCGTGCCGTCATCGACGTCCTTGAGCATCCTGCGCATGATCTTGCCGGAGGACGTCGTAGGGACGGATTCGACGAACTGGACGGCCCTGGGAACCTTGTAGGCGGCCAGATGCTCGCGGCAATGCGCAACGAGAGCCTCGCGTGAGACTTTGGCGCCGGGTTTCAGAATGACATAGGCCTTCGCCAGCTCGCCTTTGGCTTCGTCGGCAATGCCGCCCACGGCCGCGAGCGCCACTTCCGGATGCATGCAAAGCACGCGTTCGATCTCGGCCGGATAGACGTTGAATCCGGCCGTCAGGATCATGTCCTTCTTGCGATCGACAATCGTGGCATAGCCGTCGTCGTCCATCGTCGCGATATCGCCGGTATGCAGCCAACCGTCGGGCCGGATCGTTTCGGCGGTTCCCTTGGGGTTATTGTAATAGCCGTCCATGACGAGCGGCCCCCGGTACATCAGCTCGCCGCGCTCACCCACGGGCATTTCCTTTTCGGGATCGTCCACGTCGACGACGCGGAAAGCGTTGCCAGGATACGGTAGCCCGATCGTGCCCGGCTTGTTGGGCCCATAGACTGGATTGGCGGACGCCGCTCCTGCCAGCTCCGTCATGCCCCAGGCCTCGTGCACCGGGCACCCGGTCCGCTCGGAGAATTCGATCGACTTGGCAGCCGGCAGTGTCTGCCCGCCGACCCAACACCGCGTGAGGCTCGATAGGTCGTATTTTTCGAAGTCGGCATGCGCCAGCAGGTAGTAGTAAGCCGTCGGCACGCCATCCATCAGCGTTGCCTTGTGCTCGGCGATGGCGGTCAGAACCGCCACTTCATTGAAGCGGGGAACGAGGATCAGCGTCGAGCCAGCCATCATGGCGGCATTGAAGACGCAGCTCCCGTAGACGTGCGGCAACGGCAACGCATTGATGACACGGTCCTGCGACGTCCGGGCGGCCATCAAGGCGGTCCCCACGGCAGCACCAACAACCGCGCGATGGCTTTGCATCGCTCCCTTGGGATGGCCCGTCGTGCCAGACGTGTAGCAGATGGCGGCCAGGTCGGAGACCTTGCGCTGGTGCGGCGCGAATTCGGCCTTACCCCGCTGCAGCCAGTCACCCAGCATCGTGGCACCGGTCACAGGCGCGTCGCCCCAGAGCACGACATCGGCCAGATTGGCGGCGCCCTTCATATCCAGCAGCGCACCGCCCTTGTCGGGAGATGCCATCACGGCTCGGGCGCCAGCATCCGTTACCGCGTAGCGAACCTCTTCCGGCGTCAGCATCGCGCTGATCGGGTTCACAACGGCGCCGGTTTTGGCGACGCCATAATAAGACACCAACCATTGCCAGCAGTTCGGTCCGTATAGCGTAACCCGGTCGCCGGGCTTCACTCCCGAGGCTGTCAAGCCGTTCGCGACGCGGTTCGATAATGCGTCGAGCTCACGGAACGAAAACCGTCGGTTCTCGACAATCAGCGCCGTCTTGTCACCGTGCCTACGGGCAGCATAAGGCAGGATCTCTGCGATCGTCGCAACCATCGTGACGCTCCCCAATCCAAGTTTCTGCATTTTTGCAGGAATTGGAGGAAGCTAGCCCGGTATCCCCCCGTTGGCTATGCCCCCATCTGGCCTATGACGCGGACGAGGCCGGACGAAGACTGGGACCGAACTTTGCGATTGAGCTTACTTGCGCGCGAAACAGCGATTGCTGCGGCGCACACGCCGGTAGCCGATGAGCCGTGCACTTCTGCAACACGAATGTTGCGCTCCGGCACTGAGTCCGGTTGGGGTCATCTACAGAAGCTCCTCCACCCTGCCGGCCACTCCTGCACGTCCCCCGGAACCTGACGTCATTGTGCAGCACAATAAGCCGCCGCAACCACGTCAGGCAAGGCAGTTCTAGCGGCGACGTGCTTGTCGCTATTCGTCAACGCGAGTTCGGTCGCCTGGGCTGGACTTCGCGGGG
>JANOKV010000429.1:0-3557 GCA_031419415.1 Hyphomicrobiales bacterium
CATAGGCCACGCACGCCAGGACCGCTACGAGCACGATCACACCGACGATGCGCCGCATTCTGCTGCCCCCATTTCGCTGTCGGAACGCACCGATACACGCGCGCGAACCAAGCCCCGCCCGATTGTCCCGCGTCGCAGCGGCATGTCAATCATCGGGTGATGCGGAGTTCTGTTCGGTTGTGTATCGGTGTCAGGCCAAAGGCCAGATACCAGCCGGAGCGGCGCGGCGGGCGGCGGGAGGAGGCGACGTCAATCCCCGTAGGGCGCGATAGCCCGTTGGGTCGTATTGCGCCATGCCCCGAGTTCCATCGATGAGGTGCGGGGTGGAGCGGTGCAATACGCTTCGCTGTTGCACCCTACGAGTCTTGCCGCCGTGCCCATGCGATTGTCTTGCGGCTGGCGCGCGGTACGATGGCGGCGGCCGCGCTCAGCGACAGGTAGGCGGATCACACGATGCATGCACTGGCAGATGGCAGCGGATTCAAGCTTGGCCTCTTCGGGCTCAATACGGATGGCGGGATTGCCATCACGACGGTGCCGGAGCGCTGGCGGGCGCGGTGGGACGAGATCGTCGACGTGGCGCGAATGGCGGACCGGGCGGGGTTCGACTTTCTGCTGCCGATCGCGCGCTGGAAGGGCTATGGCGGTGAAACCAACGTGCGCAACGCCTGTTTCGAAACATTGACGCATAGCGCAGCCTTAGCCGCGCTGACCGAGCGATTGGTGATTTTCTCGACGGTGCACGTGCCATTGGTGCATCCGGTGTTTGCAGCGAAAGCGCTGGCCACGATCGATCACGTCAGCCATGGGCGCGCTGGCCTCAACATCGTGTGCGGCTGGAACCAGGACGAGTTCGATATGTTCGGCCAAGTGCAGAGCGCGCACGACACGCGCTACGATCAAGGCCGGGAATGGTTCGAAATCGTCGCCCGCATTTTCAGCGAGGAGGGTCGGCCGTTCGACTGGCCGGGGCGCTTTTACGATTTGAAAGGCGTGACGGGTGAGCCGCCGCCCGTGCAACGCCCACGGCCCGTGACGATGTCGGCGGCGTCCTCACCCGTGGGGCGCACCTTCGCGGTGGCGACCAGCGACCTCCTCTTCACGACGTTTCGCGACCTCGAGGCGGCGCGCGCGCAACTGGCCGCAATCAAAGCGCTCGGTGAGGCGGCGGGCCGCCCGATCGGCGTGTGCACGGCATGCCACGTGGTATGTCGCGAGACAGAGCGGGAGGCGCAGGACTACTACCGCTACTATGCGCAGGACATGGCGGACACGGCGGCGGTCGATTTCCATATCGGCATGACGCGGGCCAATCGCCAGGTCGACACGACGGTGCTCGAGGATCGCGTGCGCCGCGCGGCAGGGTTGTCGACCTATCCGCTCGTCGGCACGCCGGAGCAGATTGCCCACACGCTGGCGCAGATCGCCCGGCTGGGGTTTGCTGGCACAACGTTGTCTTTCGTCAATTTCAAAGACGAACTTCCGTTCTTTATTGATCGCGTGCTGCCGCTTCTGCGGGACGCCGAGATCCGAGGATAGGGCGGCGCCCCTACCTCCCCAGGGATCGAATGGAGGTCTTGCGGAGCCCGTGCGATGACGCCACGTCTGCAGGCATACCGTGAATTGGAGAGGTCCTCATGTCCGTCGATATTCCCCACAATGCCATGATCGTCGTTGCAGACGGTGTCGGAGCCCGTTTTTTCCGCAATTCCGGCCAGGGTGGCACGGTGTCGTTGAAGGCCGATGGCGACTTGCAGCCGGCGAACCTCGAAGGCGAAGGCCCCTCCGGTAAGCAGAACCGGCGAGCCACGACCCAAGAAAACGACGAGGCCACATTCACCAAACAACTGGCGCACGATCTTTATCGCCGCGCCCAGAAAGGTGATTTTTCCGCCCTCGTCCTCATCGCGGACCCTGACACCTTGGGCGAAATCCGCCCGCTGCTGCATAAAGAAGTCCGCGATCGTCTTATCGGCGAGCATGCCAAAACACTGACCAAGGCCTCGATCGCGGACATCCAGAGGTCTCTCGCCTAGTTCGACGGGTTTGGCAGAACGCCGTTTCTTTGATCGCAACGACGGAAAGATTGTCCACGATGGTCAACTCTATTCTCGCCGACAAACGCTCCGGTGGAGAAACGGCGCGCGAGCCAGAAGCCCCTGTTCATCACCCGCCTCGCGGGTTTTCTGATCGTTTCGCGCTCGGCTTCACCAAGCTGCTGCGGTTTTTCGCCGACACGTTTTTCGCCAAACGGTATGGCCACCGCGCCATCGTGCTGGAGACCGTGGCGGCGGTTCCTGGCATGGTGGGTGCGATGCTCACGCACTTTCGATGCCTGCGCCGCATGGTCGACGACGAAGGCTGGATCCGGACGCTGCTGGAGGAAGCCGAGAACGAGCGCATGCATTTGATGACGTTCATCGAAATCGCCAAGCCGTCGTTTTTCGAACGGATGGTGATCTTGTTCGTCCAGTGGCTATTTTTTATCGGCTTCTTCTTTCTGTATCTCGTATCAGCCCGCACGGCGCATCGCGTCGTCGGCTACTTCGAAGAAGAAGCCGTGATCAGCTATACGATGTACCTGGAAGAGATCGACGAGGGCCGTTCGCCCAACGTACCCGCGCCAGCCATTGCCAAGCACTATTGGAAGATGGCCGACGACGCCACGCTGCGCGACGTCGTGGTGCTCGTGCGCGCCGACGAAGCGCACCACCGGGACGTCAACCACGGATTTGCGAGCGAACTCGCAGGTCTGCCCGTCGACGCGGCGAAAGTGGCGCCCTACCCCGAGCACGCCGACGATACGCGGATGACGCCGAAGTCTTGACGCCTAAGTCCTGCCGCGCGAGGCCCCTCGCATCGATGAGGCGGGCGACGTGTCAGGCCACGTCGATGCGCACGGCGATTGCGGCGCTGGCGATAATGGCGGGATCGTTGTTGTCGGGGTCTGGCACGTCGAGGCCGCCTTTGACCGCTTTCACGGTGACGACACCGACCGGCAGCGACGCCTTGATTTTCTCGATGTCGACTTTTTCGGGCTTCTGCACACCGATCGTGACGTCGACCATCAGCTTCGACTTGTCGACGGCCAGCGACCGCACGAAGGCGAGCGAGCTGTGGTGCAGCGCATCTTGCACCGCGCGCAACGCGGCCTTGGTGTAATCCGAGCCATGCAGGTCGTTGCCGGAGCCGAGCTCGAGGATAACGCGTTTCAGGGGCATTGGATGAACCTCCGGGCTCAAATGTCGAGCGAGACGACGACGCAGGCGTTGGCAATCAGGGTCGAGTCGGTATCGCCATCATTGCGAACCTCGAGGCCGCCTTCGACGACTTCGACCGTGCCGCGCCCATAGGGAAGCACCGCGAGCACCGCTGCTTTGTCGACCGTCTCGGGCCGGGGCACGCCGATATGCACGACGATGTGCATGGCTTCGAGCGGCTGGCCCAATGCCGTCGCGATCGACAGCGAGTTGTGCCACAGCGCATCACGCACCGCGCGCGCCGCCGCTTTCGTGGAGTCGGAACCGCGAATGTCGGTCCCCATGCCGATTTCCAGC